>JAISWI010000080.1 GCA_031270865.1 Oscillospiraceae bacterium | reverse complement strand
CTCCGCCCCACACCCCGCAAGGGGGTTTCACCCCCCTTGACCCCCTGACCAGCGTGACGCTGGACCCTCGTGGCCAGGGTAAGTTGTTCCTCAATGCTTTACGCTTGCTGGGATGTTTTATGCCACAAGCAAAACCTCGTACAGCAGCACAGCGCAGCCAACCAGCTTCCCCCACTCCACACCCCCGCCGCGACGCGACGGGGCGCGCGTATCATTCAGCCGCACAACCCTTTATGCACATTGACAATAAAATCCTGCACATTGGTGATGATGCTTCGCGCGGCGAGGCTGCCCCTGTCCGCGAGTTTGTTCGCGGTGAACTCGGAGATATCCACAACGTAGAAATGCACGGGACGGACGGTCCCGTCGGCCATGACGCGGAAGGTGGGCGTGATGTTCCCCGCCGCGATGGTATGGAGCGCGGTGGCCATCGCTATGACGGTTGTGGCGCGGGAGAGGTGTTCGCGCATGGCGTCCTGGCCGTCGTAGACGTTGGCGTAAACCTCGGGCAGCGGCCCGTCGTCGCGGATGGACCCGGTCAGCGCGAAGGGCGCTCCCTTGACTACGCACGCGTGGATGATGCCGTTGTCGATGCCCTCCGCCTTGATGAACGCGGGGATGGAGCCATGCAGCCGGACGCGGTTGATGGTGTCGATGTGGTTATAGTGGCCGTTGGTGGTGAGCGCCTGGGTGTATATATCCTGGCCCAGGGCGGTTTTGCGGTACGCGCCCTCAAGGTCGTGCGTGGCCAGAGCGTTGCCCGCTAGCAGCGCGTCCACGTATCCGGCCATGACCAGTCCGGCGAACGCGGCGCGGGAGTCCGCGTCGAAGCTGAGCGCGGGGCCTAGCACCCACACGACGTAGCCGTTGACGCGCTCATAGCGCAGCAGGTCGTAAAGCTGATCGTAGTCCATCGAGAACGGGGTTTCGCGGCTGCGGCCCTGCCTGAACGCGAACCCGGCGGGGGCGCCGCTTTGCGCCGCGCTGAACCCATCCATATGGACGTATATGCCGTGGCTGCCATCCTCATCGCGCCCGACCGCGACCAGGTCGCCCCTGCGCAGGCGGCGGAACTCGCGGACATGGACGCGCCCGTCCTCCAGGACGGCGAGGCAGTCCATACGGCTCTGCCCCGCGAGCAGCCACTGGCCGTTAACCCTGAAGTATTCCGGGAAGATGGATGTGGCGTGGTAGTCGTCCGGCGCGACGCCGTCCCGTTCAGCTGGCGCGAAGCGGGCGTCGGGCGCCCCGGCCAGCGCCGGGGCCGTGAAGTCTGGGGCGTGGTACACGGCGGGTGAGAAGGGCATGTCGGCCTCCTTGTCGGCGCGGGGATGGTTAGGCGGTATCATGTTTCAATCGGGCGGCTGTCGGGTTATCTAATAGGATAGCAGACGGCGGGCGCAGCGTCAAATCGAAAGGGTGTTATCCGGGTTGGCGGCGCGCGGCTCCCCTCCGTCGAAGTGGCGGGATTAGCGTCGCCCCCTCCGTCGCCTGAGGGAGGCCTCGACACGGCGCGGTTCAACCGGGTCAACGTTCTATATATATATATATATATGCAAGCAGCTGTATCATTCCGGTTGTAATTTTAAGCTTATGCCTAAAAACCCTTGACACCTAACGTGAAATGTGGTAGAATAACTGTATAAGATGCTGGCGCGATTGGTTCCGGCATGTTGCGTTTTCATGGCGGCTGAGGCAGGCCGCGCATACTAAATGTGAAAGGTGATGTCTATGAAGAGGGTACTCGGTCTGGCGGTTGTCCTGATGATGGTCGCGTCCGCAGCGCTGGCCGCGCCCAGCTCGCAGATAGTCGGCGAAGCGACTATCCATAAGCAGAGCTTCGGCGCGAACCTCACGCAGCTGCCGCTCACCGAAGAACCGGCAACCATCGTCGTCTGGAAAGGCAGCCCGAACTCCGTGGTCATGGAGACGCATGACCAGTGCATAGCGTATGAGGAACTGGAAAAGCGCACGGGCGTGCATATCGAGTGGGTCGTGCCGCCGCTCAACTCGGAGAAGGACAACTTCAACCTGCGCGTCGCCTCGCTGGACCTGCCGCATATGTTCGTAGAGGTGTATGACAGGTACGCGGGAGGCCTGGCCAAGGCCATCGAGGACGAGATTTACCTTCCCCTAAATTCCTACTATGACGATGGGTTAACCCCCAACTACCGCTACCTGCGCGAGACCTACCCCGATATAGCGCAGGATACCGTGCTGGACTCCGGCGAGCTGGCCGTGTTCTGGCAGTTCGATTACGTCGGCTCCTCGCCATGGTCGGGCTTCTGGGTAAGGCAGGACTGGCTGGATGAGCAGGGCCTCCCGCTGCCGGTAACGGTGGACGACTGGACAGGCGCGCTGCGCTCGTTCAAGGAGAACTACGGCGCGACGCTGGGCATCCAGATAGGCGACCTGGGCAGTGGCGGCGGCGACGTCGCCGATAACCACACGGTGTTCTCCGCGTACGACGTGGGCTACCGCTGGTACCAGGTGGACGGCGAAGTCAAGTTCGGTCCCGTCGAGCCGGGATTCAAACAGGCGGTCGAGCTGCTGCGCGATTGGTACGCGGAAGGCCTGATCGACCCCAACTACGGCACGTACGACTGGAACGGCTACACGGCCAAGACCTCCGACGCCGTAAGCTACGGACTGTACGGCTCCAACTACGGCGAGATCGGCCAAATGAAGCGCACATCCACCGCCATCGACCCCGATTGGCAGATCGTGCCCATCAACGGGCCAGTCTCCTATGAGGGACAGCAGCTCCACCTGCGCCAGACGGACTTCATCACGCGCTCGCAGTACGACGCGATAACCACCCGCGCCAAGGATGAAGGCATCGACGAGCTGATCATGCAGTGGAAGGACTACTGGTACAGCCAGGACGGAGGCGACCTGTTCTCCTACGGCGTTGAGGGCGTAAGCTACGAGTGGGATGAGAACGGCGAGATAGTATGGCTGTACGACCAGAACTTCGACACGCAGGACGGCGCCCTCGACTTCTGGACGCTGTACCCGCTGTTCAAGATCCACAACGGCGGCTATCTGCGCGACTCCGCCGCGTACATAATGGACGACTTGGTGTGGGATTGCATCAACGAGTGGGCGAAGATCACGTCCGACTGGTTCATGCCCATGGTCTCGCGGACGGCTGACGAGTCGGTGGACTACGCCGCGCTCTACACGCCGATCAACAGCTTCGCCACGGAGCAGATGGGCCTGTACATATCCGGACAGCAGTCGATGGATTCCTGGGATTCATACGTCCAGACGCTGTGGGATATGGGCGCGCAGGATATGATCGATATCCAGCAGGACGCCCTGGACCGCTACCTCGCCCGGTAAGCCCGGCGGGTAAGATATGGCAGACGGGTAACACCGTCTGCCATGCGTATTATAACGCCATACTGAGGAGGGATCGGCGGCTATGACCCACGCCGGACACGCGCCCGGGACCATTAACACCAACACGGCGGGCAACCGCGCCCCGGCCATTGTAAGGGCCGTTGTGCTGGCGCTGTGCCTGGCCACGGCGCTAAGCCTGTTCATGAAGTATGTCGGCGCCGTCGAGTATAAGACCGACGCGCCGCTGGCGTATTCAGGGTTTGATATGGTGGGCAGGGCGACCGGCGGCAAGTCCGACGGCGCGGTCCACCCGATGATACTCACGCTGCTCGCCGCCGTGGTCGGGTTGGCCGCTTCCATTATATATAACCGCAGCGCGTTCCTGCCGTGCCTCATGTCGGGCGCGGCCTTGTCCGCGCTGCTATTGTTCAGGTTCGATATGTATTTCGCCGAGCAGCGGGAGTTCAACTTCGTAAGCGGCATGACCACGTTCGGCGCGGGATGGTACGCCGCCGCCGCGTGCATGGCCGCCGCGCTGGTCTCGACAGCCGCCCTTAACATATACGCCAGCAGACGCGAGAGAGCCGCCAGCCGCGCCAGCGTGTTCCTGTCCGGCGCGCTGCCAGAAGGGTACAGGCCGCCCAGCATTGGCGCGGTCATAGCGAAGGACTTCAGGAAACATTGGCCCGTCTACCTGATGATACTGCCCACGCTCGTGTTCTACATCGTCTGGTGTTATGGGCCTATGCACGGCATCGTGATCGCGTTCAACAACTTCTCGCCCCGCAAGGGGTTCTGGGGCAGCGAGTGGGCGGGGCTTAAGTGGTTCCGCGAGTATTTCCGCAGCCCGTTCGCGTTCCGGACCGTGCGCAACACGCTCATGATAAACGTGCTGAACCTGCTGATAGGCTTCCCCGCGCCGATACTGTTCGCGCTGATGCTCAACGAGGTGCGGGGGGTGTTGTATAAGCGCGTCGTGCAGACCGTCACGTATATCCCGCATTTCATATCGCTGGTCGTGCTGTGCGGGCTGCTGATCGACTTCGTGGGTACGGAGGGCGTGGTTACCACCGTGTTGGGGTGGTTCGGCATGCCTAAGACCAACCTGCTGGCCAACGCCAAATACTTCAGGTCGGTGTACCTCGCCTCCGACATCTGGCAGCATTTGGGGTGGAACTCCATCATATACCTGTCCGCGCTGGCGGGGATATCGGTGGAGCTGTACGAGGCCGCGATCATCGACGGGGCGGGCAAGCTGCGGCAGATGTGGCATGTCACGCTGCCAGGCATCACGCCGACGATAACGATACTGCTGATCCTGCAGATCGGGCAGATGATGAGCGTGGGCTATGAGAAGATCATACTGCTGTACAACGCGCTGATATACGAGACGGCGGACGTTATATCCACATATGTATACCGCGTCGGCATAGAGAACGCCGACTTCAGCCGCTCGACCGCGGTCAGCCTGTTCAACTCGCTGATCAACTTCTCGCTGGTCGTGATCGCCAACAGGGTAAGCGGCATGGTTTCCGAAACGAGCCTGTGGTAAGGGGGGCTGGGATATGAGCGCTATACGCAGGTCCGCGCCGGAACGGGCGTTCTCCGTATTTAATTATGTGTTCATGACGATTTTGTGCGTGGTGTGCCTGTACCCGATATGGCACGTGCTGATGGCCTCGCTGTCCGATCCCACGCTCATGTACGCGCATCAGGGGCTGCTAGTGTGGCCGATCCGCCCGCTTAATACGCTGGGGTATAGGCTTGTCATGACCAACAGGCTGATAGGGTCGAGCTTCGTCAACACGCTTGTGTATCTTATCGCGGGAACGCTGCTTAATATGTTCATAACGACGATGGGCGCGTATGGGTTGAGCCGCAAGGGGCTGTTTTGGAACGGGGTGTTGATGAAGCTCATCGTGTTCACGATGTACTTCCAGGGCGGGTTGATACCGTTTTACCTGATGGTAAAGAACATGGGGCTGCTCAATACGCGGGCCGGGATTATCCTGCCAGTGCTGGTGAGCACGTGGAACCTGATAGTAATGAGGACAGCGTTCGCGGGGGTAAGCGAGAGTTTGGAGGAGAGCGCGAGACTGGATGGGGCGAACGACTGGACCATACTGTGGAGGATATTCTTCCCGCTGAGCCAGGCGACTGTGGCGGTAATCGCGCTGTATTACGCGGTTTATTGGTGGAATAACTGGTTTAACCCGTCGATATTTTTGCAGGATAGGGGGAAGTACCCGCTGCAGCTGCTGCTGCGCGAGATATTGATCAAGAACGACACGCAGTCGATGACGCAGTCCAGCATGGTAAGCCAGGAGCAGACGTCGCAGTATAGGCTGCTGGTTAAGTATTGCGTTATAATAGTCGCGACCGCGCCGATACTGGCGGTGTATCCGTTCCTGCAGAAGTATTTCGTGAAAGGGGTCATGATAGGGTCGATCAAGGGGTGATGGGAAGCTTCCGGATTCCCTTGCGTAAAGGCGCGGGAGGTGCTAGAATACTCAAATACCTTGCGCCATATGTTTGGATAAAGGAGGCGGTAACCATGGCTTACAAGATTTCCGAGGAGTGTATTTCGTGCGGCGCGTGCGAGCCGGAGTGTCCGGTCAACGCGATCTCCGAGGGCGACGGGAAGTATGAGGTTGACGCGGGGGCGTGCATCTCATGCGGGGCGTGCGCGGAGATCTGTCCTGTAGGGGCGCCGAAGGAGGACTAACCCAACGGTGGGATGAAAGGCACGACTGGCAACGCCAGCCGTGTTTTTCATGGAGGAACAACTTACCCTGGACACGAGGGTCCAGCGTGACGCTGGACCCTCGTGGCCAGGGTAGGTTGTTCCTCCATGTTTACGCTTGCAGCTCAATCTCCTGCCCCGGCTCTATAACCAGCTTGTTCGGCGCGTCCCACTGGTCCGACTTCCCTCGATCGAACAACGCGCCGGGCTTCATGTGTATCGGTATGTTACGCTTCGCGCCAACCACCCGGGCGCACTCCGCAGCCTCCTCCAACCCCATATTGTACACCCCATCCATCGGGAACAGCGCGTAATCCAGCCCCCGCGCCTTTAACTCCCCCATCTGTTCCGTCCTCGAGGTATCTCCTGCGCAATACAGCGTCACTCCGTCAAGCCCCACTACATAACCAACGCACTCATTCGGGCTATGGTTCCTGTTGCTTGCCTCTACCGCCTCAACGGTCAGCCCGCCGCCCAGGTCGAAGCTGTTATGCTTGCCGCCTTCCAACGCCTCCTCATTCGTGATAATCACGCATCCTGTCTTCTTTGCTACCAACCCCGTCCTATTGTGGTCGTGATGCTGATGCGTTACTAGGATGAAGTCGGCTGTTACATCGTACCCGTCGCCGGCGTACGGGTCTACGTAGACTACCCGCCCGTCGTTCGTAGTCAGGCGGTACGACCCGTGGCCCTGGTAGTACAACTTTGGCATGTGGGTATCCTCCTATTCGCTTGCTTTAAAGTTATACACTGGGCGTACCCGCTCGACAATCAACCCATACATGGCGGCGGCACAGCCAACGCCCCACCAATCTACCATACCCATACGCCCCTGTCAAGCTTTCCCAGCCCCCGCCAACCTTCACAGCGCAGCCTGCAGAATTTTTCATATCTGAATTAAACATTTCCGGTTGACTTTCGCCCGCCTCCCTCATATAATGGAGCATGATAATCCTACTTAACGCATAGGAAATATCCAAACGACGATTACACCAAACGAAAGGAGATCCACGGCATGACATCCAAACGCATCGCCGCGCTGCTAGCGCTGATGGTCGCGCTTAGCTCAACCTTAACCGGCGTGTTGGCCGACACTGGCTCCCTGGAGACCGGGTTCTCGCATCTAAGTGACGAGGATTACCAGGCGCAGTTCGAGACCGAGGCCGCTTACGGCCAGCTGATCAGGATCGGCTACGACGGAGGATTGTGCCAGGCCGCGATCCCGATTGCGCAGGAAAAAGGCTTCTTCGCCGCCGAAGGGCTGAACACCGCGCTTACCCGTGGCGGCGACTCCGCCCGCGACGCTATCGTCGGCGGCAAGATCGACACCTCCGCGGGCATGATCGCCGAGTGGCTCAAGGCCGTAACTAACGGCGTGGACATCGTCTTCACGGTCGGGCTGCACACGGGCTGCACCAGCGTCATCACGCTGGCCGACGCGGACATCTCAAGCTTCGAGGACGCGAAGTCTAAGGGGATCAAGAACGTCGGCGTAGCCGGGGCGATAGGCGGAACATTCCACAACATCGCCTACCGGTTCGTCGCGCATGAGGACGCGGGCCTCAAGGCGGCCGACTTCAACTGGAAGGCGTTCGACGCGGCCAACCTACTGCTTGCGCTGCAGAACAAGGATGTGGATATCGCCGTCCTGTCCGACCAACTGGCGCAGGGCTGGGTGGACGAAGGATTGGTCAAGCGCATCCACTCGCTGAGCGAGGACCCGGACTTCACCGCCGAGAGCTGCTGCGTGATGGGCATCCAGGGCGATTTCCTCCGCGCGAACCCGATCACCAGCGAGAAGATCACCCGCGCGGTATACAAGGCCGCGCTGTGGATCGGCGAGAGCCAGGAGAACAAGGAGGAAGCCGCGCGTATCCTTCTGGACAACGGGCACATCTCCGGCACGATCGACTACGCGCTCAAGCTGATGAACTACTATACATGGGGCGTGGGGAACGAGCTGGCCGCCAAGTCGCTGGAGGACGCCATCGCCGAATATAAGGAACTGGGCGTGCTGACGCCGGAGACCGACGCCGCCGAGATCCAGGCGCAGATATGGCGGGCGTTCGACCTTGAGCGCGAGTAACGCGGTTAGCGGTTAGATTGAGGAAAATCGTCACGGAGGTTGTTATGATGGAAACCGTCGCCGCGAACAGCGCGGGCGTCTCATCCATATGGGAATTGCGGCAAATAGAGGCGCGGCCCAAGTCGCGCCGGCGGCTGGCGTGGGAGCGGGCGTTGACGGCGCTGCCCGCCGCCGCGCTGGTCCTTGTGCTGCTGCAGTATAAGCTCGCGCCGAACTTCAAAACGACCTCCGTGTATCGGACGACAGACATCTACACGTGGTTCATAAGCGCGGCGCTGGCCTGCGCGCTGGCGTATTTCGCGGCGTCGCTGGCATCCAGGCGCGTCTATGAGAGGCTGACGCGGTCCGCGCCGATATACACGGCGGTCGCGCTGCTGTTCCTGGGCTATGACCGGCTCACGCTGAAGTCGGGGGTATTGCCACTGCCGTACTTCCCATGGCCGGATAAGGTGCTGTCCGCGATGTACGAGGACCGCGTCATGCTGCTGGACTGCGTCAAGAATTCGCTGGTCCTGTTGTTTTCCGGGTACCTGACGGGCGCCGCGGCGGGGCTTGTCACCGGGATAACCGCCGGGCTTAACAAAACCGTCCTTTACTGGGTATCGCCGCTGATCAAGGTGCTGGGGCCGATACCGTCGACGACATGGGTGCCTATCGTGCTGATACTGGCCACGTCGCTGTTTGGCGGCAGCGTGTTCCTGATCGCGCTGGGCGTGTGGTATCCGGTGACGATGACCTCGCTCAACGGTATCCAGAATATCCGCCCGGCGAACTTCGAGGTAGCGCGGACGATGGGCGCGGGGCGGTTACGGCTGATATTCAAGGTAGCGATACCCTCCGCCATGCCGCACATATTCCAGGGATTGACGCAGGGGATGAGCATGGCGTGCGCCGCGCTGATGGTCGCGGAGATGATGGGCGTCGAGTCCGGGCTGGGCTGGTATATCAACTGGCAGCGCGGCTGGGCGGAGTTCGCGAAGATGTACTCCGCGATAATCGTGATCTGCCTGACGTTCACGTTCGTCAACGCCGTGCTGACGCAAGTTAAACGCCGCGCCCTGCGCTGGCAGGAAGGAGGCGCGAGATGAGCTCGGCCAGCGTCCAGGCGATCGGCCTGACCAAGGTATTCGCCCGCGAGGACATGAACGCGACGCTCCAGGCGCTGGATAACGTAAGCCTGACCATCCAGCCGGGCGAGTTCGTGGCGATCGTCGGAACGTCGGGCTGTGGTAAGTCGACGCTGCTGCGGATCATCGCGGGGCTGGAGATCCCAACGCGCGGCGAGGTCCTGTGCGGCGGTGAGCGCGTGACGGGCACGAACCCCAAGCGCGGCCTTGTTTTCCAGGAGCACAACCTGTACCCGTGGCTGACTGTTCGCGGGAACATCGAGTTCGCGCTGAAGGCCGCGAAGAAGTTCAAGGGCAGCGCGGCGCGCGTGCGCAAGCTGCTGGAGATCGCGGGGCTGGAGGAGTTCGCCAACTCGTACCCGCACCAGCTTTCGGGCGGGATGAGGCAGCGCGCGGCGCTGATCCGCGCGTTGGCCATCGCGCCTGACGTGCTGCTGCTGGATGAGCCGCTGGGCGCGTTGGACTCGTTCACGCGAATGAACCTGCAGGATGAGATCATCTCGCTGTGGCGCGGGCGCGGCAGCACGATGATACTGATCACGCACGATGTCGACGAGGCGATATATCTCTCGCAGCGCGTCCTGATCATGTCGCCGCGCCCGGGGCGGATAACCGCCGAGCTGCCCGTGCCGATCAGCTACCCGAGGAACCGCAGCTCGTCTGATTTTGTCCAGCTGCGCAACGAGATACTGCTGAGACTCAACTTCGCCCGGGAGGATATGGAGGAGTTTAACCTTTGACGCGCAAATGACTATTCAATAATAAATATTGATCGGGGCGGCGGGTTGACAGTCCGCCCCGAATGTTGTATCACCAATGGTATGGCATGGTGTATGGGAAGCTGTTTCGTCCAGTATATCGACGGCGCGCCGGTCAAGCTGAAAGCGCCGTTTGATCTGGACTTTGTCCACCGTTACGGCGTGGTGTTCAAGGTCTTTGACGGCCAGGACAGCGGCAACCTGTGCTTTGGCGTGAAGGCGGCGGACGGCAAGCGGTACTTCGTCAAATTCGCGGGAGCGCCAACGGAGCCATACAAAGGCGTTCCGAAAGACGCGGTTGCCCGGCTGAAGGCGGCGGTTCCCGTGTATCAAGACCTGGCGCATCCAACGCTGATACGCTTCGTCAAAGCGGAGGAGACCGGCGGCGGGTTCGCCGTAGTATTCGATTGGGTGGACGGCGTCTGCGCCCAGAGTATGTATCCGGAGGATTACCGGCGGTTTGCGCGGCTTCCGCTTGAGGTAAAGGAGCGCGTGTTTGGGGATATCATGGCGTTCCATGCCCATGCCGCCGGGCGGGGTTATGTCGCCATCGATTTCTACGACGGGAGCGTCATGTGGGATGTTGAAAATAAGCGCGCGGTTATCTGCGACATCGATTTCTACCAAAAATCGCCATATGTCGGTTCGATGGGCTTGTGGGGATCGACGCGCTTTATCTCGCCGGAGGAGCGGACGGACGGCGCGGTCATAGACGAGGTGACGAACGTCTACACAATGGGAGCGACGGCGTTCTGCCTGTTCGCGAACAGCGACCGGACGCTGGAGAAATGGCCGCTGGGCGAGAAATTGTATAACGTTGTTAGCCGCGCGGTTAGCTGTGAGCGGTCGGGGCGGCAGCAGTCGATCCGCCAGCTGATAGCGCAGTGGGACGCGGCGAAGCCCTGACCCGCGCGTTGCATGGGTTCATATCACGTCGCGGGGTGAAAACCAATCCCTAATCATACAGTATTCCTGTTTGAAACGGAAAACACGCGGCATGTTATATGGAATAATTTATACCTATTGACTGGTTAGTACAACTATGATATACTGCGTTTGTAGGCATGAGGCCATTCATTTAGCCGGATGCCCTATTATTCCAGATTCGCTGTTGAAAGTGTGGGGAAAGAGCCGTTGACGCAAACGATTGATATTCACCCGAGACCGGATTTCAGGCGGGATACGTTCGCTTCGCTGGACGGGACGTGGTCGTTCGCGTTCGACGACGCGGACAGGGGCTTGTCGGAACGCTGGTTCGATCCGGGACACGCCCTGCCGCTTGAGATCAACGTGCCGTTCTGTTACCAGAGCGAGTTGAGCGGACTGGGCGGGGATGAGATTCATCCGGTACTGTGGTACCGGCGGGCGTTCGTTAGGCCGGGCGCGATGCGCGGCCGACGCGTGTTGCTGCGGTTCGGCGCGGTGGATTGGTCGTGCCGGGTGTGGGTGAACGGCGTTTCGGTCGGAGGGCACGAGGGCGGATATACCCCGTTCGCGCTGGATATCACACACGCGCTGCGCGATGATCCGGACGCTCCGAACGACGTCGCGGTTCGCGTAATCGATCTGCCGGACAGGGCGCAGCCGCGCGGCAAGCAGTACTGGCGGCGCGGGCTGACGGGCTGCTGGTATACCCCCGTCAGCGGGATCTGGCAGACAGTCTACCTGGAGGCCGCCGCCTCGCCGATGATAACGCGCGTTCACGTCGCGCCGGGCATCGACAGCGGCATAGCCACCGTGACGCTCGCGCTGGACGAGATCCCTTCCAAACCCATAACGGTATCGTTTGGTATCGATGGCGTCGTCGAGGACGGTCCGTTCCCCGAGCGCCCGACGGTATGCGAGGCGTCGATATCAACGCGCGAGGCGTCGTTCCCGATACAACTGCGCGGCGTGGCGAACGACGATCCGTTCGGCCGCCTGCGCCTGTGGTCGCCGCGGAATCCCAGCCTGTACGGGCTGACGGTATCGCTGGGCGATGGCGGCGACCGCGTCTCGACATACTTCGGCATGCGGAAGATAGCCGCTCAGGACGGCGAGGTCCTGCTCAACAACGTACCGCTGTACCAGCGGCTGGTCCTTGACCAGGGTTACTGGCCTAAGTCGCTGCTGACGCCGCCGGACGACGAGGCGATCATCGCCGATATCCGCTGGACGCTGGCGTTTGGGTTCAACGGCGCCCGCAAGCACCAGAAGATAGAGGTCCCGCGCTGGTATTACTGGGCGGACAAGATGGGCCTGCTGGCGTGGGGCGAGCTGCCCAGCGCGTACGACTACACGCCCGGCGCGGCCCGCGCGTTGATCGACACTATGCAGGCGTTCATCGACCGCGACTTCAACCACCCATGCGTAATCGCGTGGACGCCGCTCAACGAAAGCTGGGGCGTTCCCAGCATACGCGCCGACAAAAAGCAACAGGATTTCGCGCGGACGCTGTACGCGCTGTGCAAGTCGCTGGACGGCTCGCGGCTGGTCTCGGGCAACGACGGCTGGGAGCAGGTCGAGACGGATATCTTCGCGCTTCACGATTACACGCAGGAAGGCGCGTCGCTGGAGAAGCGCGTCACGGATATCGAGCGTGTTTACGAGAAGGGCTTGATCGAGCGCGCGGCCTGGGCGGAGGGCGTCGAGCCTGATTACAGCCTGCCGTTCCTGCTGACCGAGTACGGCGGCATAGCATACAGCAACAAGGGCGCCCAGGGCGAGATGGGCGGCATGGCCACGTGGGGCTACGGCGAGAAGATGGCCAGCGAGGACGCGTTCCTCGAACGATTCGAGGGGATACAACGCGCCGTATACGCTTCGGAGTTTTGCCGGGGGACGTGTTATACCCAACTGACGGATGTGCAACAGGAGGTAAACGGCCTGCTCTCGCCCGAGCGCGCGCCGAAGGTCGATCCCGAGAGGTTCGCCGCTCTCAACCAGGGTCCGGGGAGGTAGGCAGCCATGTTTCTCCGCCGCGAAGGAGCGGCATAACGACTATATGCTAGGAGGGTATTTGATGAAGAAGCTTGCGTGGGTTCTGGCGCTGTGTCTGATTACCGTGATGGCGCTGGGTTCGGTCGCGCTTGCCGCGCCGGTCGAGGTCGATTATTGGTCGGTGTTCACGGGCGCGGACGGCGCCACGATGCAGGGCATGGTGGACGCGTTCAACGCGTCGCAGGACGAGGTCAAGGTAAACCACACCCCGATGACCGCCGACGACCTGTACCAGAAGATCCCGCTGGCCGTGCAGTCCGGCTCGGGCATCCCGGACGTGACGATCGTGCATATCGAGCGCATACCGGCGTTCGTGTCGCAGGACCTGATCTGGCCGATCGACACGCTGCTGGAGAACGGTATCCTTCGGGAAAACTACATCCCCAGCGCGTGGGAGCGCACCGACATCGACGGCGAGCACTACGGCGTGCCGCTGGACGTCCACTCCTATGTCACCTATTACAACAAGACGCTGTTTGAGAAGTATGACCTTAACGCCTACGTCGAGGATGGATACCTGACGTTCGACGAGGTAAAGGAGCTGGCTGACAAGGCGAAGGCCGCCGGATACACGGACAAGGTCATGGGCCTTGACTGGTTCCGGGCGCAGATGCTCTCATACTACGCGCAGTTGGGCGAGGGCAAGCTCACCGAGGACGGCGAGACCCCGTCATTCAACAACGACGAGATGGCGCGGGTGTACGAGACGCTGAAGGACCTGCACGACAACGGCTACACAACGGTCAAGGGCGACGACCCGATGCAGCTGTTCTACGCCGGGAACCTGCTGATCTGGCCGGAAGGCATCTGGATGAAGGCCGGGGCGCTTGACGCGGGCGTTGATATCGGCATGCTGCCATCGCTGTGCTACACGCCCGAGACCTGCAAGAACTGGACGTCCTCCCATAACTTCGTGCAGTTCGCCGACGACGACCGTACCGAGGAAGAGGATATCGCGGTCGCGAAGTTCATCAACTACATGGGCGAGAATTCCCTCGTGTGGGCGCGTGACGGCGGCCAGGTCCCGGCGCATGTGTCCATCAACGACGTGCCCGAGTTCAAGGACATGATGCAGGCTTTCCTCGCCGACCCGGAGCGCGGCGACGAGCTGGCCATCTACTACTACAAGTACTGGGGACTGTTCGACACGGCGTTCTCCCGCAACGGCTTCGAGCCGGTGTTCGGCACGATGTCGGCCGAGGACGCGCTGAAGGCGGCGGAGCAGGAAGTTATCGACGCCATCGCCGCGCAGTAATTGTAAAATTGGGGAACCGGGCGATAATCCGGTTCCCCACGCGCGTATAATCGAATACTGGCATGGTTTGCTCTTGAGGAGGCGGCTGTATGACATCAACCGACGTAAGGCGCGCGCCGCGGGCGGGTATCGCGGCGAGGGATAAGCTGGCCGCGGCCGCCGGGTTATCGTTCATCGCGCTGTTCTTCATGTCGGGCATAGCGGCTGTCGCGACGGTATCGGACGTTGAGGTATCGACGTCGCAATCGTTAGGCGCGGTGCTGTTCTCTTTATCCAGCTTCAGCGCGCTGCTGCTGCCCATATCGCTGACCGCGATGGTTATGGCTGTCACGATGGTGTTGGGTAAGCGGCGGGCGCCCGGAATGCTGTTCGCCGGAATATCGGCCGCCATGTTCGCGCTGTTCATGCTCCTGTACGCGGGCGAGGGCCTCAACAACTCGCTGTATACCATCCTTGGAGACCAGCTGAAGGAGCTGGGCGTCAAGTTCCGCAAGCGCGATTTCAGCGCCATCACGGTGACGTATTCGCCAGCCGCGTACCTGACATGCGCGGCCGGAGCGCTGACGGCCGCGCTTGCCGCGCCGCCGCTCAAGACCGAGCGGGACAGGCGCGCGACGCGCAAGGCGCTGGTTCCATACGCGTACGTCGGGCCGCACTTATTATTCTTTATAGTTTTCTTCATAACCCCGTCGATTTACGGCGTTTACGCCGCGTTTACCCGGTGGAACCTGTTCAACGACCCGGTATGGGTGGGGCTTGAGAACTTCCGGACGCTGCTGTTCCAGAAGGGCAACACGTACTACGCCCAGCTGCGCAACGGGCTGTGGAACACCGTGAAGTTCGTTCTGTACAGCGTGCCGTTCTGTATCCTTGTGCCTCTGGCGCTGGCCATCGCGCTTCAGCAAAGACCGCGTGGGCATAAGTTCTTCCAAGCGGTTTACTATTTCCCCGCGCTGATGTCCATCACCACGGTGTCGCTGACGTGGCGGTATATGTTCGTTAAATCATATGGCGCGGTCAGCAACTTCTTCATGCTGCCGGGCGACTGGCTGGTTCCGCCTCATTCGTGGATCGCGCTGGTGATCATGACCGTCTGGTGGTACATCGGTGGCACGATGGTTATATACCAGAGCGCGCTCGCGTCCATCCCCGTGGAACACTACGAGGCCGCCGCCGTTGACGGCGCGAACGGCTGGCGGAAGTTCCTTCACATCACGCTGCCGGGCATCCGCTATCCGCTCTCATACACGCTGGTCATAACGGTTATTGGCCAGTTCAACATATACGGCCAGCCGCTGATGCTCACGGGGTTCGGGAACCAGGAGGCGAACGCGGTGCTGCTTATGTACGTATACGAGAACGCGATCAAGAAACAGGTGGCGGGCATGTCCGCGGCGATGGCGCTGATACTGGGCGTGTGCGTCATGGCGGTCTCGTTCGTTCAGGCGCGGCTGATGCGGGCGAACACCCCGGCGTAGCGGAAGGAGGCGTTTGCTTTGACAATATCCAAGACCGAACGCTGGGTCGCCTTCGCGTTCCTGGCGGCGCTGGCTTTCTTCTGGCTGTTCCCCATAGTGTGGATGCTGATGAACGCGTTCCGCACGGACGCCGACTTCATCACCTCGTTCACGAACATTCGCGGCTCGTTCGACTACCTGACGCGGATGATTCCCAAGCCCGTGACGCTCGTCAACTTCAAGGAGCTGTTCCTGGGCGGGCAGGGCACCAACACCACGGCGAAGCTGGACGAGATGCTGAAGAACTCGTTCGTAGTGTCCATCAGCGTTACGCTGCTGGTCGTCTTCCTGGCTTCGCTGGCCGCGTACGCCTACGAGCGGCTGGACTTCCCGGGCGGGAACGCGATATTCTGGGCGCTCATGTATATGAGCATGTTCCCGAACGTGGTCGCGGTGCTGCCATTGTTCAAGATCGCCAACTCGCTGGGCTGGGTGAACAACCTGAACGCGCTTATATGGCCGGGGCTGGCGGGGGTATTCAACATATTTCTGCTGCGCAACTTCCTGAAAGGCATCCCCAAGGACTTCGACGAGGCCGCGCGGATCGACGGCGCGAACAGCTTCCAGGTGTATTGGCGGCTGATCGTGCCGATGATGGCTCCGGCGCTGATCATTGTGGGCCTGTTCACGTTCAACGGATCGTGGAACGACTTCCTCTGGCCGACTATCGTCATGACGGACGTGGACCACCAGACTCTGACGGCGGGGCTGCGGCTGCTGACCGGGCAGTATGAGCAGAAGTGGGCGCACATGATCGCCTCGTGCGTAGTATCGATGGTTCCGCCGTTCCTGCTGTACTTGGTCGCGCAGCGGTATTTCCTGCAGGGCATAGCGATCCAGGCCGGCGTGAAGGGATGAGCGTTCCAGGCGGGTCGGGGATCCGCCCGCGTGACGCGCGTATCGACGCGTTCAAGGGCCTCCTCGTCGTCGCGATGGTATACTGTCATGTCCTGCAGTTCTTCGGCGACGCGTCGCTGTTCGCGGCCGAGAACACGCTTACGCTGTGGATCAACATGACGGCGTTCTCGGGATTCGCGTTCGCGTTCGGGTGGTCGGTATCCGTGGCGTATCTGGATAAACCTTACTTGAAAGCCGCGCCTCGCGTAGCGGCGTCGTGCGCGAGGTCTTACGGCGCGTTCGTGGTATCCGGCGTCGCGTTCCGCTTGTTATACGAGCATAAGCCGTTCGCGCGGAATACCGCGCGGGCGGTGTTCCTGTTGCGGGATATTCCGGGCTGGTCGGAGTTCCTGGCGGCGTTCCTGGTTTATGGTTTGGCCGTGTTAGCGCTGTTCGTTCCGCTGAAAAGGATGAGGGAATCGCCGAAGGCGGCGGCCGCCGCCGCGTGCGCGTGCCTTGCGGTGTGTTTCGCGCCGATCAAGTCGTTTAATATCCCATACATAAACCTGCTGGTCGGCGGCGGGAACTCGACGCTGTTTCCGGCGGTTCAGTACGCTCCGTATTTCATCGCGGGGTTAGTGTTTCCGGGGCTGGAGAAAGCAAAGCGGACGCGCGTCCTGCTGGCCGCCGCGGCGGCGGCTAGCGTGGTCGGCGGTGTTCTATGGCTCTTAACGGGTGAGCCGGGGCGGTTTCCGCCCGATGTCGGCTGGATACTTACGCCGGCGGCCGTGATAGCGTCACTCGCGCTTCTCGCGGCGGTCATGGCGAAACTCATGCAACCCTGTCGATTCGCCGCCCTCAATCCCGCGCGGGCGATATCCTCGCTTGGGCGGAACTCCCTCTACCACCTGATCGTTACCAATATTGTCCTTTTTACGCTTGGTGGCCAGAAGATCGCGCCCTGGCTGAATACCAAGGCATGGTTCCTTTGGTCCGAGCCGATCCAGTCGCCGCTGGGGGCGTTGTGCTGGACCATCGTCCTGCTGGCCGGGAGCGCGTTCGCGGCGGGGTTGGCGCGCCCGTCGCGGAGGCTGCCATAGCCCGCTTGATATTCTTGATAAAAATGTTTATGACGCGGTATTGGAAGGCGGCCCGCGCGGATACCGGCAAGAATATTATTATATGAGGTGAACCAAATGCCCATAGTCGACAAACCCTTACCCGACCTTCTCGCCTACCAGGGAACCAACCCCAGGCCCGCCGACTTCGACGCCTACTGGGAGCGCGGACTGGCCCAGACGCGCGAGCTAGGGACGGACTGTGAGCGCCTGCCCGCGCGGTTCCAGGCCCCGGGCGTCAGTTGCGAGGACATGTTCTTCACGGGCGCGCATGGCGCGAGGGTCCACGCCAAGCTGCTCATGCCGCGAGAAGCGTCGAAACTCCCCGCCGCGCTGATGTTCCACGGTTACTCGGGCAGCGCGGGCGATTGGGCGGATAAGTTGTCGTACGCGGCAAGCGGGTTTGTAGTGGCGGCGCTGGACGCGCGGGGGCAGGGCGGGCTGTCGCAGGACGTGGGCGGCGTCCACGGCCCAACCCAGAACGGCATGATCATCCGGGGATTGTCAGACCCGGACCCGGACAGGCTGCTGATGCGCGACGTGTACCTGGATACAGCGCAGATGGCAAGGATAGTGATGTCCCTGCCGGAGGTCGACCCGGACCGCGTGGGCGCGATAGGGGGCAGCCAGGGCGGAGGGCTGACGCTTGCCTGCGCCGCGCTTGAGCCGCGTGTTAAACGCGCCGCGCCGATGTATCCGTTCCTGACCGACTACAAGCGGGTGTGGGAGATGGACCTGTCCGTGGCCGCGTACGCCGAAATCCGCAATTACTTCCGGATGTTCGACCCGAACCACAGGCGCGAGGATGAGATATTTAGTAAATTGGGGTATATCGATGTACAGCACCTCGCGCCAAGGATCAGGGGCGAGGTGTTGATGATGACCGGATTGATGGATACGGTATGCCCGCCGTCAACGCAGTTCGCCGCGTATAACAAGATCACCGCTCCGAAGCGTGTCGAGATATGGCCGGACTTCGGGCATGAGGGACTGCCGGGCGGCTCGGACATGACATACCAGTTTATGTTGGGACTATAAGTATAAACATATAAAAGGCTGTCCCACCGCCGGGACAGCCCTTGTATTATATGGTTTATCGCATAAACCAGCCTAACCCATGTTGATTTAGCATATATTGGTGTGGTTTACGCGTCGTCCATTGGTATAACCACACCATCCCTGGCGTATAGCGGCAGACTCATGTAGTCGTATGTCTCCGTCCTCCACGCTCCGCCCTGAACCTTCTCGCCCGTAAGCAGGCGCGTCCACGTCCCGGCGGGGAGATAGTATGTCACCCGCCCATCCTCGCGGAACACCGGCGCGACCAACAGCCCGTCGCCCAGCATATACTGCAGGTCAAGGTCGGCGCACGCGGGGTCGTTGGGGAACTCCATCACCATCGCCCGCATGACGGGAACGCCGGTCTCACGCGCCTCGACCGCCTTCGCCAGCAGGTAAGGCTTCAGCCGCAGCTTCAGTTTAGCGAAGAACCTCACCACATCGACGGCTTCCTCGCCGAACAGCCACGGCACGCGGTACGAGCTTGATCCATGAAGCCGCGAGTGCGCGCTGAGCAAACCAAACGCCGCCCACCGCTTGTATACGTCAGGGGACGCCATGTCCTCAAACCCCGATATGTCGTGGCTCCAGTACGCGAACCCGCTCAACGACAGCGACAGCCCGGCCCGCAGCGACTCCGCCATCGACGGATAGTTGGATGTGCTGTCCCCGCCCCAGTGGACGGGATACCGCTGCCCGCCGACAGTCGCGCTCCTGGCGAATACGCACGCCTCGCCCTCGCCGCGCTCACGCTCCAGCAGCTCGAACACCGCTTTATTGTATAATAATGTGTAATAGTTATGCATCAATACAGGATCACTGCCGTCATAGTAAACGCAGTCGGTCGGGATCCTCTCGCCGAAATCCGTCTTGAAGCAGTCAACGCCCATGTCCATCAATGTCTTTAGCTTGGATTGATACCATATAACCGCGTCGGGGTTGGTAAAATCCACCAACGCCATGCCCGGCTGCCACAGATCCCACTGCCAAACCCCGCCATCACGCCGCTTGAGCAGGTATCCGCCGCGCGCGCCCTCGTCGAAGAGCGGGGACTTCTGAGCGATGTATGGGTTGATCCATACGCAGACCTTCAGCCCCTTGCCGCGCAGCCGCCGAAGCATCCCTTCCGGGTCGGGGAACATCCGCTTATCCCATAGGAAATTGCACCATTCCCATTCCTTCATCCAGAAGCAGTCGAAGTGGAACACGCTGAGCGGTATGCCGCGCTCCAGCATGCCGTCGACGAATGAGTTGATCGTCTCCTCGTTGTAATCGGTCGTGAAGGAGGTCGTCAGCCACAGCCCGAACGACCACTCGGGCGGGATGGCCGGCCGCCCCGTAAGCCGGACGAACCGCGACACCGCGTCCTTCACCGTCGGCCCGCCCACGACCATGAACTCCAGCGACTCGCCGGGCAAACTGAACTGGGCGCTGGTGACCGCCTCGCTGCACAGCTCGTACGACACGCGCCCCGGGCTGTTAACGAACACGCCGTAGCCCATGTTAGTTACATAGAACGGAATGTTCTTATACGCAAGCTCCGAGGCGGTGCCGCCGTCCTCGTTCCACATGTCCACGCTTTGGCCATTCTTCACAAACGGCGTGAACCGCTCGCCCAGCCCGTAGAGCTTCTCGCCTACGCCCACATCCAGCTTAACGCGGATATGCGGGCCGTCCGGCGTTTGCGCGTATGAGAGGTGGCGGCTGCCCAGCCCGGTAAGCCTGGTTCCGTCGTAGAGGTAATCCAGCCGGAAGTCGTCCTTGCCGGCGACGACCGACAGCTTGCCGGAGGTTATCGTGATAGAATCGTCAGCGTCGGACACCGTAAGCTCCGCCGCCTCGCGGTTGAGGTCAAAGACAGGCTCCTTCGCCGCTCCGCCCTTGAAGTGCGTAACCCTAAGAGCGAGTATGTCGGGCGCGGGCGATGTGAATTCAAGCGTCAGCGCGGGGCCGTGCAGCGTCATGCCGCGGTTGAGGATACGGCTCGTCGGGCAGTACAGCGTGACCGCGCCGTCCGCGATGGTATAGTCCAGCGTCTGCGCCGCGCTGCGCAGCGTCACGCCGGGCCTGGTCATCCAGAATCCGTCTGTGAATTTCATACGGACGCTCCCATATTTCTAGCCAGCCAACATGAAAACGCGAACAGACTCGCGAAGGGTTTTGCCCCTCGCTAAGGCGGGGGGAGGCGGACTGGAGGTCCGCCGACCGGACGAGGCGGCGCGAGGAGTAAAAGACCCGCGAAGACGCCGTGTTCTCAAGTCGGCTGGCTATAGTAGATAGCTTATGATAACACAGCTCCCGCGTCTTGACAATCCGGCGGCGCGTGAGTTAGAGTAAAGGGAGTGAATCAGATATACAAGGGAGGATATTATCCATGTCGGGGCACTCTAAGTGGGCGAACATCAAGCATAAGAAGGGTAAGGCGGACGCGGCCCGGGGCAAGATATTCACCAAGATCGGGCGCGAGATCGCCATAGCCGTGCGCGAGGGAGGCAGCGACCCCGCCCTCAACAGCAAGCT
The DNA here is from genome assembly GCA_031270865.1 of Oscillospiraceae bacterium. Classification (GTDB taxonomy): domain Bacteria; phylum Bacillota; class Clostridia; order Christensenellales; family Aristaeellaceae; genus BNUH01. The sequence continues at coordinate 20,465 of JAISWI010000080.1, read as the reverse complement.
CTTCGACGTGATCGCCAAGGCCAAGGCCAACAACATGCCGGGCGACAACATCGCCCGCTCCGTCAAGAAGGCGGCGGGCGAGCTGGGCACAGTCAGTTATGAGGAAATAATCTACGAGGGCTACGCGCCGGGCGGCGTCGCGGTGATCGTGGAGACCGTGACCGACAACCGCAACCGCACAGCCTCCGACATCCGGCATATATTCGATAAATGCGGCGGATCGCTGGGCACGACGAACTCCGTCGGGTATATGTTCGACCGCAAGGGCCTGCTCGTCATCGAGCGCAAGCCCGGCGTCGCCGAGGACGACATGATGATGCTGGCGATGGAATCCGGCGCGGACGACTTCGAGGCCTCCGACGACGCGTTCGAGGTCTCCACCGACCCGACCGACTTCTCAGCGGTCAGGACCGAGTTGGAGAAACAGGGCATGCCGTTCCTGTCCGCCGAGTTGACGCGCGTCCCGCGCAACTGGATAGCCGTGGACAACCCGGATACCGTGGCGTCGGTCAGCAAGCTGATAGACATGCTGGAGGACATGGACGACGTTATGAACGTATACCATAACGCCGAGCTGCCGGATGAGCCGGACGAGGACGATTGACCCCGCCAGCCGTCCTTTCCGCCAGCTGGCGCGGGGCGTCGCCCGCGTGTCCGCGCGGGGGATTGGCGTCACAGCTGTGTTAAAAATATGTTGCGTTTCGTTGACGTTTATGATATAATGACGTTGAAACAATGTATGTCCGGATAACAACCGTCAGGGAGGCGAGGCTGGTTATGGGTCGTATATATGGGGCAAGCCGCCTTAGGCGCGGGCTTGCGCTGGTTATTTTGTTGGCGGTGGCTGCCGCCGCTCCTGTTGGAGGCGCCCTCGCGCTTACCAACGCGCAGCTGCAGCTGTCTGGCGGCCTGGCCGCCGCGTACGGGTCGGAGACATACTTCTTCGCGCCGGTCGAAGAGAATACGTGGGGCCTGTTCGCCGTGTCCACGTGCGCCGGCGGGCCGATAGCCACTCTGCCGGACGTGAAGCCCGTCAAGCTGCTCTACGCGGACGCGAACAAGGTCTGCTTCACGGCGGTAAGCTCGAACGAGGGCCAGCTGCTGGCCAGCGTTGACATTAAGTCCGGCAAGCCCACCATGCTGCTGGACAAGGTCAAGGAGATATACTACGAGACCGAGGAGACGGTCTTCTACAGCTCCTACGAGGATCAGCTGACGCTGTACCGCTACAGCTTCCCCAAGAACACCTCCACCAAGCTCAAGACGATGACCAGCAAGAATATCTACGACAGCATGGCCGCCGACAATGGCAAGGTCTACTTCCTGGGCAAGGATATCCGCGACGGCTCCGTAGTCGCCTACGAGATCAGCAAGCCCGGCGCGAAGGCCGTCAACATGAACCCGCCCTCGCCCAACATCGGCGACGGCTACCTGTACGGCGGCTACCTGGTCTACACCCCCAAGGGCGACACCACCCAGGTTTATACAGTGCCCATGGGGAAGACCAAGGCCATCCGGATAGGCGAGAAGGTGACCAGCATGTCGCTGAGCAACGCCCGCCTCGGCGACGCGCTCATCACGCGCGACGCGGATAACAACGCGCTGACGCGCGTCCCGCTGGACGGCTCGGAGACCAGCAGCGTAGCGCTGGCCACGACGGACCAGGCCAACACGCTGATGGGCGGCGCGGCGGACACGCTCTACTTCTGGGACGACGGGCAGGTGTGGTCCGTGGACAGCCAGCTGCGGAACAAGACCGCGCTGTTCCCGTTCAGCGTGTCCGGCGAGGGCGTCAGCTGGACGAACATATCCCCGACGACGGGCGGCGCGGCGCTGATGTACGGTTATTCCATCATGACTTACCTGGACAGCTTCGGCGTGACGCTGCCAACGGTGGTCCGCGTGATGGACCCCGCGACAGGTCAGGCGCTGTTCCAGTCGCCGGCTGAGATTCCAACGGCCGAGGGCGTATCCCAGACCAGCGCCGCGCCTTTCGTCTCGAACCCCGGCGAGCCGGCGCCGCCCGAGGAAAACCCCGTGGGCGACGACGAGGATATCTCGTTCTTCGGAACATAACGCGGCAATATTAGCCTCATGCCGCGCATACAAGATGATAGGGGACTCCCCTTGAAAGTCGAGGTCGGTAGAATTCGCATGGGATCGGACCGCTGCTGTACGATTTGCGCCCCGATAACCGCGCGGCAAGGCGCCGCGTTCGCGCCGGTAACCATTGAGGATAGGCCGCTGCTGACGCGGTACCTGCGCCGTTTCCCCGAGAACGAGGGCAGTGAGTGCCAGTTCTCCAACATGTTCCTGTGGAGCCGCGCCGAGCGGATTGAGTGGGCGGAGGCGGGGGACGCGCTGCTGCTGCGTACCCGCGCCAAGGGCTTCGACGGCGAGGCGTATTCCCCGGACGGCGCGCCGTGCATGATGATGGTCTTCACTCAACCCGAGCGGCTGTGTGAGGGGCTGGAGACCGCTGTCGAGTCGATGCTCGATCGCGGAGAGACGTTCCGGATGTGCTCTCTGCCCGAATGGTACGTGCGGCGCATGGACGCCTGCAGCCCCGGCAGGTTTATATACACCCGCGAGCCGCATCACGACGATTACGTGTACGACGCGCAGTCGCTGATCACCCTATCGGGCAAGGCGCTGCACGCCAAGCGCAACCACGTCAACAGGTTCCGCGCGGCGTACGGCGGGCGGTTCGAGTACGAGGCGTACCACCCGTCGCGCTTCGGGGAGTGTATGGACTCCTACGATCGGTGGTTGTATGATAAGGGCGAGACGCCCGAGCTTTGCGCCGAGCGCGGCTCAGTGGAGCGGGCGCTGGAATACGCGGACATGCTGGGCTTGAAGGGCGGGCTGGTCCGCGTGGACGGCGTGGTGGAGGCGTTCACGCTGGGTGAACAGATTACCACGGACATGGCGCTGATACATGTCGAGAAGGCGAACCACGGCATACCCGGGCTGTTCGCGGCGATCAACCAGATGTTCCTGGCGAGCGAGTTTCCCGGCGTGACGTGGGTCAACCGCGAGGAGGATATGGGGCTGGAGGGTTTGCGCAAGGCCAAGCGGTCATACCACCCGGCGCGTATGATCGATAAATACGGCGCGACGCTGGCGTAGCGATGTTTATTCTGCCGAAAGAGCGCTGGGACGAGTCCCGGCGGCTGACCCGCTACTGCTTCCGCGACAACAGCGGAGACTTCACGCGCTGGTATTACGACCGCCGCGCGTCCAACGTGTACGCGCTGGCCGACGATTATGATGGTATAATCGCGCAGGCGGTCGATTCGCGCGTGAAGGTCAACGTTCGCGGGCGTGAGGTCGCGTCCAGCATGATATCGCACGTCGCGACCGACCCCGGCTGCCGCTCGAAGGGCATAATGCGCGGATTGCTGACCGACGTGTTATGCGAATTAAACAAAGACGGCGTCGCGCTGGCGGTATTATACCCGTCGGCATACTCGTTCTATGAGCGGTACGGGTTCGCGGCGTGCGGTAACGCGGCGCGTGTCGCCATCGCCCCGGACCGTCTGGAGGCCAGGCCGCTGGCCGATCGGCTGTGCTGGGATGATTACCAGGATATAAACAAGCTAGCGGACTGTTATGCCGCCGCGCATGTTAACGTGTCTGGCTCGGTGACGCGCGGGGTTGTCGGCATGCTGGACCGCGTCGACGACCTGGCGCAGGATGGAGCCGCCGTCGTCAGCCTATACCGTGATGGTATCATAACGGGATACTGGTTCCGGCGGGATGAGCCTGGCGTGATGTATATCGACGAGGCCGCTTTCCGCGACGCGTCGGCGCGGCGTGATTTCCTGTCGTATATTGCGCAGAACGCGTCCACGGTCAACGAGGCGCGGCTGAGGCTTCCGGCGTTCGATCCGCTGCTGGGTATGCTGCCTGATAGGTATGCTACAATAACGTTAGAGCCATGGGGGATGTTCCGCGCGGTGGACCTGCCCGGGCTGGCGAACGGGCTTCCAGCCGGGGATGGAGACGTGACTTTGGATGTCGCCGAAGGGCCGAATCCGGTCAATGCCGAAAGATGGCGATTTGCATCTGACGGCGGTCGGTTATGCATATCGCGTGTCCGGGAGGGCGGCGCGGCCGCGGCTGCCTCGCTGGGCGTCGGGGCGGTCGCCGCGTGGCTGGTAGGCTCGGCGGACGGGACCGCGCTGATGGAGTCCGGCCATCCGCTCGCGCCGGAGACGGCGCGGGCGATGGACGCGCTGCTGCCGGCTCGACGCGTATTCTTATGGGAGCAATACTAAATGGAGCGGCACATACCAACGGAGCGTCCGGAGCGGGTGATCGACGCGCATCTCCACTTCCAGCCGAAGAACCCGCACTTCGACGCGATAGCGCGGACCGCCGGGCACGAGAACACCGCCGCGCACCTAGAGCGGGCGTACCTGGAGAACGCGGTCGAGCATGGCGTGGTGATGGGCAACCGCGAGCTGGTCAAGGCGTGGCGCGAATACCCGCCGACGCTGAGCTTCTGCGCGGGCGTGCATCAGCACGCGCTGGAGCCGGAAAACCGCGAGGCGGCGCTGGAGGCGTGCGAGTCCCAGCTATCCAACCCGCAGTGCGTGGGAATCAAGCTGTACGCGGGTTATTGCGCCGTGCCGCTGATGGACGGGGCGTACATCCCGTATTACGAGCTGGCCGAGCGTTACGGCAAGCCCGTGGCGGTGCATATGGGCGTAACCGCGTCGCCGCGGGCGCTGCTGAAGTACTGCCACCCGCTGCTGATCGACGAGGCTGCGACGCGCTTCCCGCGCGTGCGGTTCGTGATGTGTCACTTCGGCAACCCGTGGCTGATGGACGCGGCCGCCGTTTTGGAGAAGAATGACAATGTCGCCGCCGATTTATCAGGACTATTGTCCGGACGCGTCGATCTGGATGAATACCGCGTCCGGCTCGGCGGTTACATGGATCAGCTGCGGACCTGGGTCGCGTACGTCGAGCGGTACGACGCGTTCATGTTCGGCACCGACTGGCCGCTGGTGAACCTTAGCGAGTACATAGCGTTTATATGCGAGTTGGTGCCGCGTGAGCATTGGGACGATGTGTTCTACGGGAACGCGCGGCGGGTTTACCTGTCGGCGGGGTGACGGTGGTTAGTCTAGGTTATCCATCCCCAAGCCTAGAATCCCGGCGGCGATCGGCGCGATGTCCAGCAGCGACCCGCCGCGCCGCGCCCCTGGCGTGAAACCCTTGCCCCGGACCGCGTAAAACACGTTGTAGTCGGGCATATCCAGCGGGTAACCGTGGTTGCCCTTCTCGTCGGCCTTTATGCTATTATAGCAATATCCGCGTTTCGCGCTGAACCCGAACGCCAGCCCCGCGCGTCCGCTGACGTCCATCTCCTCATCGGTCAGGAACCGCCCGAACCCTTCCGACGCGGCGGCCGCCTCGCGTACCCGGGCGGTGCCGTCGCCCGGCAGCCCTCCGGCGTGGAAGAACGCGCACCCGCCGCAGCATTCGATAAAGCATCGATGCCCGCCCGGCTCATAACCATCCGCTCCGACGCCGATCAAGCCCATTTCAACAAGAATATCGTTGGGCGTTAGGACAGTATGCACATCAAGCTGAGCGTGGTCTGAGAATACTATGGCCGTGGTATCCTTCCCGGCGGCGTCGAGCAGCCGGCCCAGATGCCCGTCGAGGCTGGCGTACGCCGTTTCCAGCGCGGGCGAGCCATACGGGTTATGGTGGCGCAGCGTGTCGTAGCAGGTGAGGTGGACCAGCGTCAGGTCGGGACGCTTGCGCCGCAGGACGTCAACCGCGCACGCGGCGACGAAATTGTCCAGCGCGGGCTGGCGCGCGCCATCGAGCAGCTTCCCGTAGCGCAGGACCATCCGCAGCTGGAGGAGGAAGCTGCCCGAGCGCAGGTTCGTAATGATCTGGTTCTCGCCGGGCTGGACGTGGATTTCCGGGATATTCCACCGGATATCCGGCGAGCCGGCGGTGCATGGCCACAGCGCGGCGGCTGACGTAAGCCCCGCCTCACGCGCGGCCTGCCATAACGTTTTGGCGCGGATCGCCGACGCGCTGGTGATCCACCGTGAGCGCCGGGACGGGAACGGCTCCGTGTTGCTGGTAACGCCGTGCTCGCGCGGGGGCCTACCCGTCGCGACCGAGCAGTGTACCGGATAGGTGTTCGTCGGGAACACCGACCGCGCGTCCAGCGAGGCCGACGCGCCCCGCGCGAACGCGGCGGCGTTGGGATAACGCGCGGCCATGGCCTCCCACTCGCGGCTGGAGAGCGCGTCCAGGCTGACGATGAGAAGTTTTCCCAAAATACAATACCCCGCCTTTGGATATTTACTCAATATAGTATAGCGTATTGGGCGGCGTTTGTCCAGCGATTGTTATATTACCCTCTTGACATTGCGCGTCGTCCGTGGTATAGTGGTATCATCGGATTAAAGGGCTTACCCGTACGCGCGATGAGCGCCGCCACCGTGTACCGTTCGCGTGGTACGCGGCGGCGAGGGAACTCCGATGAGAATTCGGGGCTATCCCAGTAACCGTGACGCTGACGAAGGGGCTTATGCCACTGCCTGTAATCGTGTTCGGGTTCGCCGAATACGATAATGGCGGGAAGGCGCTCCAGTAGGATGACGCTAAGCCGGGAGACCTGTGCGGGGTGTGATCATGCCTCTGGGATTGGGGTCTGCCGTGCTGATACTCTGCGCAAGCGTGTCTTGCGCTGTTTGTCGCCGCTTCCCGACTAGGGGGGCGGCGTTTTGCTATGGAGGGTGAATGAATAAACTGCACCTTTATACAGGCGAGGGGAAGGGCAAGACGACCGCCGCGATGGGGCTGGCGCTGCGGGCGCTGGGGCACGGGCGTCGCGTACTGATCGCGCAGTTTCTGAAGGACGGGCGGTCGGGCGAGCTGGAGGCGCTGCGGCAGTTTAACAACGCGCGTATCGCTCGTATACCGCCTACGAAGAAGTTCACGTTCCAGATGACCCAGGAGGAGCTGGCCGAGACCAGGCGCGTGTTGACCGCGGAGCTTGATAAGCTGGCCGCGCTGATTGGCAGGGAGAAGCCCGGGATGATGGTGTTCGACGAGATGGCGATGGCGGCGTATCTGGGCGCGCTCGACGAGCGCGGCGTGGAGCGGCTGATCGATACCGCGCTGGAGCATGGCGAGGCGGTGGTCACCGGCCGTTACGCCCCCCAATCCATCGTGGACCGCGCCGACTACCATACCGAGATGACCAAGCGCCGCCATCCGTTCGACGGCGGGCTTCACGCGCGGGCGGGCGTTGAGTGGTAACGGTTGAGTGGTAACGGTCTGGCAATGGTAATCCGCGCGGCGCGCGCCGCGCTGGATGGATAAAATGGACAAGCAAGGAGGCTTACCTATGGACAGGAAAACTGTACTGAACAGGTCGCTCGCGCTGGTTTTGGCATTGTTGGTGACGCTGGCCGCCGCGCCGTTCGCGCTGGCGCAGTCCGCGCCGATCGACGTTGTGGACATGACTGGCCGCGCCATCCATCTGGACGGGCCGGCGACACGTATCGTCGCGCTGACCGCTTCCGACTGCGAGATACTCTACGCGCTGGGCGCGGGCGACGCGTTGGTCGGGCGCGGCACGTACTGCGACTATCCGCCCGAGGTTTTGGAGATTACAACCGTGCAGTCAGGCTCGTCGACCAACTATGAGGAGATCGTCGCGCTGGAGCCGCAGGTCGTCCTGATGAGCACGATGTCCCAGACGGAGGAACAGGCCGCGCTGCTTGAATCCGCTGGTATAACGGTGGTGGTCAGCGCCGCGCAGGACATCGAGGGAGTTTATGCCGCCATCGAGCTGATAGGCGCGGTGGTCGGCAGGGACGAGGAGGCCGCCAACGTTATCGCCGGCATGAAGGATTCGTTCGCCGCTATCGCTGAAAAGGCGGCCGGGGATACTTCCGCGGCGGGCAAGACGGTATACTTCGAGGTTTCGCCGCTTCAGTGGGGACTGTGGACGGCCGGGACCGGCACGTTCATGGACGAGCTGGCGTCGATGGTGGGGCTTAGCAACGCGTTCGCGGACGTTTCGGGCTGGGGCGAGATATCCGAGGAGCAGGTGCTGGAGCGCGATCCTGACTATATCGTGTCTATCACGATGTATTTCGGCGAAGGCCCCACGCCCGTCGAGGAGATACTGGGCCGCGAGGGTTGGGGAAACCTTAAGGCCGTCAAGAATGGCGCGATCCTGAACGCCGACTCCAACGAGATATCGCGTCCCGCGCCGAGGCTGGTCAACGCCGCCGTGACACTGTACGAGTTTGTTTACGGGGAATAAGGCTGGCGGCTGATGCGTGACCGGTCAGAGTCCTTCCGGGCGTTCGAGTACGCGGGGTTTTCGGCCGTCGCGTTCGTGGCGGCGCTGTTATGCGTGTGCGTCGGCAGCGTGAGGATTCGCGCCGCCGACGCGCTTGCCGTTATCTGGAATTCGGTGTGGAGCCTGCCTCTGCCGGAGGGCGTGTCGGGTCCTATCATCATGTCGGTTAGGCTGCCGCGCGTGCTTTGCGTGGCGTTGTCGGGCGCGTCGCTGTCGCTGTGCGGCGCGGCGATGCAGGGCTTGCTGCGCAACCCGCTGGCCGACGGCTCTACTATGGGCGTGTCCGCCGGCGCGTCGCTGGGCGCGGTGATCGCTCTGGCGTTCGGCGTGACCATACCCGGGCTGCCGTTCGCCGGGACTATGGCTATGGCGATGGTTTCCGCGTTCCTGTCTCTGCTTCTGATACTCTCGCTGGCCTACCGGCTGGACCGCGCTCTCTCCACCAACACGATCCTGCTGATCGGCGTGATCTTCTCGATGTTCGCGCACAGCGTCATCAGCCTTATATCGGCGTTCGCGGGCGAGCGCGTCAAGACGATACTCTTCTGGACTATGGGTTCGCTGGCGGGCAGCACTTATGTTAATGTAATTGTGCTGCTGTGCGCGTTGGTTGTGTGCGGCGCGGCGGTGCTGCCTAGGGCGCGGGAGCTTAACGCGTTCGCGATTGGCGAGGACAACGCGCGGACCGTCGGCGTTAATGTGCGCCGGGTCAAGCTGGTTATACTCATCGCGGTATCCGCGCTGATTGGGGTATGCGTGTCGGTTGGCGGGACTATCGGGTTTGTCGGGCTGGTGATGCCGCACATCACGCGGATGCTTGTCGGGCCGAACCATAGGCGATTGCTGCCCGCCAGCATGTTTGGCGGCGCGGTGTTCCTTATGCTGACCGACCTTCTGGCCAGGACTATCATCCGTCCGCTGGAACTGCCTATCGGCGTAGTGACCTCGCTGATCGGCTCATTGGTGTTTATATATATATTCGCCAAAACGAGGACCGCGCGATGATGCTTAATGTCGAGTATCTAGGCGTTAGTTATGGTGGCAAGGCGATACTGCGCGGCGTGGAGTTCTCGCTCCGCGCGGGGCAGTGGCTGATGGTGGTCGGGCCTAACGGCGCGGGCAAGTCCACGCTGATCGGCGCGGTATCGCAGGGCGCGCCCTATACGGGCAGGGTTTTGATTGATGGTAAGGACGCGCGGCGCATGCGTCCGCGTGACCTTGCCAAACGCGTGGGCGTGCTCGCCCAGCAGCATTCGGTGGGATACGGCTTCACGGCGGAGGAGGTGGTCCGCATGGGCCGCTACGCCTATTCCGGCGGCTGGCCGCGCGCGTCTAGCGCCGAGGATACCGCTAAGACCCTTGACGCGCTTGAGCAGGCCGGGCTGGCCGCGTTCCGCCGCCAATCCGTCCAAACCCTCTCCGGCGGCGAGCTTCAGCGCGTGTTCCTTGCGCAGGTATGGGCGCAGGATCCCGCCATCCTCCTGCTGGATGAGCCTTCCAACCACCTTGACCTGCTCTACCAGCAGCAGACCTTCGACCGCGTCCAAACCTGGCTGCGCCAGCCTAACCGCGCGGTCCTGTCCGTCGTGCATGACCTTAGCCTGGCCCTGGCTTACGGCACGGACGCGCTGCTGCTGGATTGCGGCAAGGCCGTCGCCCGCGGCCCCGTCCGCGACGTATTGACCCGCGACGCGCTTAGCCGGGTTTATAACATGGATGTCCATGGCTGGATGAGGCGCATGCTCTCCCAATGGGATTAACGCGGAAGGGCTTGCTGGGAACGCTGGGGCGCTGCCCCAGACCCCGCGATGGGGGTTTCACCCCCCTCGACCCCCCTGACCAGCGTGACGCTGGACCCTCTTGGCCAGGGTAGTTTGTCCCTCCGCGCATTGTTTACAGTTCGCCGCGTTTCGCCCGCTTGACACGGATTAACGCAAAGTTCATACTGTAAGAGCTAGGTAAAGCCGATATTTAAAGGAGCGGCAATGACACTTACATTATCGGACTTTGTATCCCAAACCCTCCGTACCCCCATGATCGCTTTGACCGTCCTCCTTACGCTGGGAGTGATCCTTGTCAACGGCTGGACGGACGCCCCAAACGCCATCGCCACCTGTATCTCTACCCGCGCTATGCCGCCTAGTCACGCCATCATCATGGCCGCCGTATTCAACTTCCTTGGCGTTCTCATTATGACTATGGTCAGCTCCCGCGTCGCCATGACCATCTACAACATGGTCGACTTCGGCTCCAACGCCTCCGACGCCTCCATCGCCCTTTGCGCCGCTTTGTTCGCCATCGTCTCCTGGGCCACCGCCGCCTGGAAATTCGGCATCCCTACCAGCGAGAGCCACGCCCTCATCGCCGGACTCTCCGGCGCCGCTATCGCGATCAACGGCGGACTCTCCGGCGTCAACTTCTCCGAGTGGTCAAAGGTCCTAGTTGGCCTCGCCCTCTCCACCGCCTTGGGCTTCGCCTCCGGCTTCCTGTTCGTTCGCCTGGTCGAGCTTATCTGCCGCCGGATGAACCGTTCCCACACTATCAAGTTCTTCCGCAACGCCCAAATCGCCGGAGGCGCGGCTATGGCGTTCATGCATGGCGCCCAAGACGGCCAGAAGTTTATGAGCGTGTTCCTCCTGGGCTTCTTCCTCGCGCAGGGCCACACTGCCGCCACTTCCTTCGAGATCCCATTGTGGCTGATGCTGCTCTGCTCGCTCGTCATGGGCCTGGGCACCTCCGTCGGCGGCTACCGCATCATCAAAGCTGTTGGCCTTGATATGGTTAAACTTACCACTTACCAGGGCTTCGCGGCTGACGCCGCCGCTGCCGGATGCCTCCTCCTTTCCTCGCTTACCGGCATCCCTGTTAGCACCACGCATACCAAGACCACCGCCATCATGGGCGTTGGCGCTTCCAAACGCCTCCGCGCGGTCGATTGGTCTATCGTCCGCGAGATGGTGGTGACATGGGTGCTGACCTTCCCCGGCTGCGGTTTATTGGGCTTCCTTATGGTCAAGCTGTTCATGGTTATATTCAAATAACGCGAGGGGGCGACGCTTATATGGAGAAGAACACCAAGCGCAACGCTTACGATTACTTTGGTTACTTTGTTGAGTGCGCTAAGCTTGCCAGCGAGCTTGCCGAATACCTTGACGACGTGGTGAGCCATTTCGACCCTCAGAAGGTTCCGGACTGGACGCGCGACATGCACCATATCGAGAACGAGGCTGACAACCTTAAACACGACATGATCAAGCGCCTGTCCCGCGAGTTCATCTCCCCTATCGAGCGCGAGGACATCGTTACGCTGGCCGAAAAGCTGGACAGCAGCATTGATTCTGTCGAGGACGTGATGCAGAATATATACATCCATAACGTCCGCGAGATCCGTCCCGAGGCCGTAACCTTCGCGCGGCTTATCGTCAAGTGCTCAAAGGCGCTGCTCGAAGCCGCGAAGGAGTTTAAGAACTTCAAGAAGTCCCGCGCGGTCATTGAGCGTGTTATCGAGGTGAACACTATCGAGAGCGACGCGGACCGGCTCTTCGCGCAGTCCATGCGGCGGCTGTTCACTGACGATACCGATACCCGCGCTTTGGTGGTGTGGTCCACGCTGTTCAACAAGCTTGAGGCTTGCCTTGACGAATTCGAGGATACGGCCGACATCATCGAGAGTATAATAATGAAGAACACGTAGGCTTCCCGTTTCAGCCGGCGTGTTGCCGAAAAACCGGAGGGACGCTATGGATGATAATATAACCGCCGGGCTGTACAGCTCGCGCCGCCGCGATTCCGCCGCCGTGGTTACTGTGCTGGGGCGCGACCGCAAGGGGATCATCGCGAAGGTTTCCGCCGCGCTGTACGAGCATGGCGCGAACATCCTTGACCTTAGCCAGACCGTGCTTGATGATATGTTCAACATGGTTATGCTTGTGGATATAGGCGATACCGACTTCAACGCTGTCCAAACCCGGCTGGAGGCGCTGGGCCGCGATATCGGCCAGCAGATACGCATCCAGCGCGGCGAGATATTCGACGCGATGCACCGCGTATAGGAGATAACCATGATAGACCCCCGCGAAGTCCTGGATACGCTGCGTATGATCGACCTGGAGAAGCTGGACGCGCGCGCTATCACGCTGGGAATATCGCTGCTGGGATGCGTCAGCGACGATTCCGCGCGTCTATGCCAGCGCGTCTACGATACGGTTACCCGTAGAGCGGAGCGGCTGGTTGCTGTTGGCGAGAGCATAGAGCGCGAGTTCGGCGTGCCCATCGTCAACAAGCGGATATCGGTCACGCCCGTCGCGCTGATCTCCGGCGCTATACCGGACCCGACGCCCGTCGCGTTCGCGCTTGATAACGCGGCTAAAACCACCGGCGTGCACTTCATCGGCGGCTACGCGGCGCTGGCGCAGAAGGGCATGACCACCGCCGACCGCGCGTTGATCGAGTCGCTGCCCGACGCGCTGTCCCAGACCGAGCGGGTATGCGCGGCGGTGAACGTCGCGTCCACCCGCGCTGGGATCGACATGGACGCTGTCGCGCTTTGCGGCCGCGCTATAAAGGAATTGTCCATCCGCACGGCCGGGAGCGGCGGGTTCGGCTGCGCTAAGCTGGTTGTGTTCGCCAACGCCGTCGAGGATAACCCGTTCATGGCCGGGGCGTTCCATGGCCCGGGCGAGGGCGACCTGGCGGTCAATGTCGGCGTGTCGGGCCCCGGCGTGGTCAAGCGGGCTTTGGAGGAGGTTCGCGGCAGGCCTTGCGACGAGGTTGCCGAGCGTATCAAGCGCACGGCGTTCCGGGTGACGCGCGTCGGGCAGATGGTGGCTATGGAGGCCGCGCGGAGGCTGGACGCGCCGTTCGGGATCGTTGACCTATCGCTCGCGCCTACGCCCGCGCAGGGCGATTCGGTCGCGCGGATACTGGAGGAGATTGGCCTGGAGGTCTGCGGCGGGCCGGGCAGCACGGCCGCGCTCGCGCTGCTCAACGACGCGGTGAAGAAGGGCGGGGTGATGGCCTCCTCGCACGTTGGCGGGCTTAGCGGCGCGTTCATACCCTTGAGCGAGGATATCGGCATGATCGAGGCGGCGGCGAGCGGCGCGCTATCCATTGAGAAGCTGGAAGCCATGACCTGCGTATGCTCGGTCGGGCTGGACATGGTCGCGATACCCGGCGGCGTGACCGCGGAGACGATCAGCGCGATCATTGCCGACGAAGCCGCGATAGGCGTCGTCAACAACAAGACCACCGGGACGAGGCTGGTGCCCGTGCCCGGCAAGGCCGCCGGCGACTGGGTGGAGTTCGGCGGGCTGTTCGGGCGCGCGCCGATACTGCCGGTGAGGGAGTATTCGGCGGCGGCGTTCATCAACAGGGGCGGCAGGATACCCGCGCCATTGACGGGAGTGAGGAATTGACATGCGGTCCATTATGGAAAGATCACGGATCAACGCGATCATCGACGAGGCGATAGCGTTCGTCAACGGGCGCGGGATGCCGCTGCCCCGTTTCGCGCGATGGTCGCCGGGGGATTGGGCGGCCGCCGGGGACGACTGCCGCGAGATCATCGACAACATGCTCGGCTGGGACGTGACGGACTTCGGCTCGGGCGATTTTGTGAAGACGGGGCTTACCATCTTCACGTTCCGCAACGGGAACATACTGCGCCCGGAGAGTTACCCCAAGCCCTACGCCGAAAAGATGCTGCTGGTCGGCGAACGCCAAGACATGCCCTACCACTTCCATTGGAAGAAGATGGAGGACATAATCAACAGGGGCGGCGGGAATCTTCTGGTAACGCTTTATAATTCAGATCGTGAGGGCGGGTTCGCCGGAACGGACGTTCATGTCACGATGGACGGGCGCAAGGTGGTCGTCCCCGCTGGCGGGACCGTCAGGCTGGAACCGGGCGACAGCATAACCCTCCTTCCCGGCCAGTACCACAACTGGATTAGCGAGGAGGGAACCGGGAAGGTTATGCTGTTCGAGGTATCCTCGCCGAACGACGATAACGTGGACAACCGCTTCTACGAGGATATCGCGCGTCTGCCGGAGATTATCGAGGACGAGCCCGCGCGGTACCTGCTGTTCAAGGATTACGGGAAGCTGGCGGTGTGAGCGCTTGGCGTAAGCAGAGCCATCCGTCCAGATTGCCGCGCTCGGTGACGGTTATCCTGCCGACGCCCAGCGAGCGCATGCACGCCAGCGCGATCCACGCTCCCGGAACGATTATCTCCGCGCGGGATCGCGGTATGCCCGGCGTTGAGCCGCGCTGCTCCAGCGTCATGCGGCGGAGTTTGTCGGCGAGGCGCTCTACCTCGTCCAGCGTTAACGCCGCGCCTTCGACGTCGGCCGCTCCGCCCGCGTTCACTCGAGCCAGCGCGTTGATCGTGCCGCCCACGCCGAACCATTCGCGCGGCAGCGCGTTGGGCAGGTTGGCGCGCGCGGCGGTTATGGCGCTCTCCAGACTGGATAGGACCGCGTCCGGTTCAGCGTTCGCCGTAGTGTTCGCCAGCCGCGCCGCGCCCATCTGCAGGCTAAGCTGAGCGGATGGGTCGCCAGCCGCGCCGACCGCCAGCTCCGTAGAGCCGCCGCCGATATCAACCATGCCGCTGTAACCCGCGTGGCCCGCCGTAACCCCGGCGAACCCCAGCCGCGCCTCCTCGTCCCCAGTGAGCGCGCGGGTCTCAAGCCCCGTGCCCTCGCGGATGAGTTGGATTAGTTCGCCAACGTTGGCCGCGTCACGCGCCGCGCTGGTAGCGATCACCCCGGTTATGGCCGCGTTGTCGGATATCGCGGCGGCGCGTAAGCGCATAACCGACATCAGCACCCGGGCCATCATCTCGCTGGATAACCCGCGCGCGGTCAGGCCGGAGAACGTCCGAACGTCCTCGCGGTAACGCTTCGTGTCGGTTAGGACGCCGTTGACGGCGCGGGCAGTGAGCATCCTAACGGCGTTGGATCCGATGCCGATTACGGAAAGCGGCGCGGCGTAATCCATATGGTTGCGCGCCTCTACTCTTCGTCCGCGAATACTTCGACGGCTTGGCCGAAGCCGGGATCGTCCCAGTCCTCGTCAGCGTCGTCCAGCGCGGCGACGAACCGTATGTCGTTAGGGTAGATGTACCCGTATTCCATGCGCGCGGCGCGTTCGATGTAAGCGTCCGTGGTCATGTAGTCGCGATCACGGGTAAGTCTATCCTTCTCGGCTTGCTCCAGTTGGAGTTCGGCCCGCAGCTTGTCAGCCTGGGCCATGGTCGTCTGGTACAGCCGGGTTACGCGGATCAGCGACCCGGTGATGACGGCGGCGGCGGCGCAGAACAGCGCCACCCATAGCTTGGGCGTGAACAGCGGCTTGGACGGGGCTGGCGCGGTGGGTGCGGGGGTTGATGGTCCGGGCGCGCTGGGCATCGGCGCGTTCTTCATCCGCATTTTGTTACCTCCGTGTATAGTTGTTCTTTAGTAAGGAACCGTGGGCCCCGCTAGGCGGGATCCACGGTTATTATTCTAGTTGGGCGGTTGTAATCCCTCCTGGCGTAAGGCCTTGGCGCGTCTTTTTTTCGCGCGGAGACGAACGCGGCGGATCGTTCGGGACACGGTTGAGGCGACGGCTGAGATGGCGTGATGCAGGCCGACAGCGTAGAGTAAGCCGCCGCAGCCGAAGCCAAGCAGCATGTACCCGCGCATACCGTTGCCGCCGGATAACGCGATGGTAAGCGCGAACACCCCCGCGGCCGCCAGCGCGAATAACAGGTCCAAGGCGCCGACGACGGAGCGGTGACCGCCAAAGACACGGGAGGTCAGGGTGAACGCGTCGTATAGCAGGCCGACTACCAGCCCGCCATACACCGCCGCCAGGAATATGGAGGCCTGGCCGTTTGTCTCAAACATAGGCGTAGATTGGCACGGTTGGTCACCTGAACGCGCGGCTGAAGAACCCGCCTTTCTTGGGCGGGGCAATGTCGGCGTACTCCAGTCCGCCGATGAGTCCTTCGACGATCAGGTGTCCGTCGTCCAAGCTGAGTTGGGAGATGTGCAGCTGGTCGCCGACGATTGTGATCTCGCCTTCGTCGGTGGTCAGGACGACCTCCTGTTCGTGGAAGCTGGCCACGTCATGCACGCCGGTAAGCGAGGCCTTACGGCGGTTTTCCATGACGATGGAGTGTGGACGTTTACGTTTTTCCTCTATTGGTATGTCCTTGAGTGGGTCTTTCATCATATACGCGCACCTCCGTTAGGATGGTATGCTGCGGAGGCGGGGGATATGCGTGGAGGAACAACCCACCCTGGCCACGAGGGTCCAGCGTCACGCGCAAAGAGCCGCCGTGATAGCGGCAGCCCTTTGGGTAAACATATGGATTCCGTTAGCGCGTATTAGTAGCAGTTGCTATAAACCGAGCAGCCGTTACGCAGTGGGCAGCCGTTCTCATCCTGGTTCGGCGCTACATCCGTTGGGAAATACTGCGGGGTTAGCGCGTTGGTGAACAGCGGGTTCTGGTTGAGCTGAATCCTGCCGTTGGTGCTGTAGGGCCAGCCAGCCGTCGTGCCCGTGCCCGTGGTCGTGGTCGTGCCTGTGCCGTTGGTGGTGGTTCCTGTCGTTGGGCAGTTAGCGGCCACGCCGCATGACGGGCAGCAGGGTTGATTCGCCCACGGGCAGCCATTGTCGTCCTGGTTTGGCGGGATATCGGCTACGGCGGCTGTCAGGGTTGCTGGCGTAGCTGGCACGGCTGGGAACGCGCCGCCTTGGAAGCCCTGGTAGAATGGCGCGCTTGTTGAGATCCCTGTCCCTGAGGTTTGGGTCGTCGTGGTTCCAGTGGTGGCAGCCGCGGTTGTGGTGGATGCCGCGGTTGTCGTAGTTGGGCAGTTAGCTGGCGCGCCGCATGATGGGCAGCAAGGCTGGTTTGCCCACGGGCAGCCGTTGTCGTCCTGGTTTGGCGGAATGTCCGTGTTGGAGCCGTACATGTTGTTAAGTATCGATTGCAGTTGCTCTTGTGAGTATTGCATACTCTTGCCTCCTTGTTGCGTTTCACGATCGTGAATCTTTGGGGACGGTTACAGTCCCCTGGGACGGTTAGCAAGGATGCGCTAATCCATGGGGCGCGGCGTTCTGCCGCGCGACGCGCCCCAGGGCTTGGCGGCCCCGCTTGCCATACGCCGGGATTCAAGAACAGCGTATGCGGTATATGACGCGGCGGTGTTTCATGCTTCGTTCCGGATAAGATTCGGCCTTAGAGCGTCGGGAAACACAACTATCGCCGTCCCGCGCCCTATGCTGGCGCTAGCCGCGCCGCCTGTAAGCTCGTTGCTCACGCCTAACGCGCGTGTGTTGACCAGGCTTGCGTCCTTGAGCGGATACTTAAACCCGGCCAGTGTCACGCCGCCGACCCAATCGCTGTGCGCGAAGATGGACACGGTCCCGCGCGATCCATCCGGGAAAGCGATTGTCCCTGGCCCGGCCAGCGCGGTCAGTGTCGCGCCGTTATCCGTTAGGAACGCCGCGTGTCCCAGCCCGGCCAGCGCCGCCAGGCACTGTATATTAGCCAGCGTATGATCCAGCCGCCCGCCTGTTCCGCCCAGCAGGTAGAATATGCTGTGCCCGCTGTCCAATCCCAGCTGGATGGCGGCGGCCATGTCGGTGTCGTCCTTCTCCGCGGGCAGGCGTATGATGGATACGCGCGGTTCCGGGAATAGCGTATCCGGCGGCGGGGCGTCCGTGTCGAAGTCGCCTATCACGGCGTCGGCGCGCCAGCCCAGTTCCAGTAGATGTTTCCAGCCCGCGTCGGCCGCGATGATCATATCGCCGGGGAGCGGTTCGGGCCACGAGCCGACAAGCGGGGCCGCGCCCAAGATGTAACAGGCGTGTTGCGGGTTCATGGTATGTTTCCTTTCCGGCGGATTGTGTCCAGTATCTTAACAAATTGCCGGATGTTTTCATATATCCGTGGCCTGCCGCGTTTGCCTTTATTTTTGCGGACACCGGACCTTCGGCGGTTTGCGCAATAATTCGGCGTATTGTTTATCGCCATTGTACAATATTCTTGGGTTTTCGCTGCTTCCCGACATGCGCTTTTGGCTATGCGATACAGCTATTATATATATATATATATATTGACAAAAGGTGATAAGGCATGTATACTTTACACACGCGGCATAGATTACGCTATGCCGGACGCGAAAGGAGAGTTACCGACATGAAGAGGCGCTTCATGGCAATCCTAGCGGCGGCGCTGTGCGTCGCGCTCATGGCAGGCGCGGCGCCTGCGCTCGCGCTGGACCTGCTGTCCGGCGAAGGCGTCTACCCGCTGGAAACCGATCAGACGGTCAGCTGGCTGGTGCTGGAAGGCCCGACGGTCAACAGCGCGTACGCCTCGTGGGAGGAGTCCCCCTTCCACCGCGACCTGATCAAGCAGACGGGCGTCAACATCGACTGGCGCTTCGTGCCCCAGGGCGGCGACTCGGCGGCGGTGTTCAACACCACGATCGCCAGCGGCGATTACCCTGACATCATCTTCTATGGCGGCGGGTTGCTGACCAACAACATCGCGCTGTACATGGAGGACGGAGTCGTCCGCGACCTGACAGAGAAAATGCCTGAATGGTCGCCGGCATACTACGCGTTCCTGCAAACCAACGAGACCTACCTGCGCTCCAAGAAGACCGACGACGGCAAGTTGTACGGCTACGGCTTCTTCCGCGAGGGCGGCGGCTGGAACGACAGCTACCTGGGACCAGTCGTCCGCAAGGACTGGCTGGATGAACAGGGCCTTGAACTGCCAGTGACGATCTCCGATTGGGATAACACGCTGAAGGTGTTCAAGGAGAAGTATAACGCCCCGCTGTCATTCGCGTGGAGCCGCGTACGGTCAACCGGAATATCCGGCGCGTTCGGCGCGTACGGTTGGTCAGATACGACGTTCTACATCGACGAGGACGGCAAAGTCCAGCTGGCGCAGGCGCAACCGGAATGGCGCGACTACATGGCGAAATTGAACGAATGGTGGTCCGCCGGGCTGATCGATCAGGATATATTCACCTTGACCGACCCCGACGCGCAGACTAAGGCGCTTAATGGATCGGTGGGCCTGTCGATCACGTCCATGGGCCAGATGAGCAACTGGCGTAAGGACGCCGCGAACGCCGGGAATGGCGCTGATTGGATCGGCCTGCAGTACCCGCACGCCGACGACGGTTCGCTGGAGATGGTCTTCGGCGGCTATGGGATCGGAACGACGGTTTCGGTTATAACCTCCGCGTGCGGCGATGAGAAGCTGGAAACGGCAATGCGCTTGCTGGATTACGCGTATACCGATGAAGGCTTCCTGTATTGGAACTACGGCACGCAGGGCGTATCGTGGGATTACGACGCGGAGGGGAACCCCGCGTATCTGCCCGTTGTGGCCGAGGATCCGGATGGCATCAACGACGCTATATCCAAGTGGGGCGGTTCGACCTGGAGTGGGTCATGCATACAGTCGAACCTGCTGCTCTACCTTAAGAACACGCCGGAATCCATCGCCGCGAACGACCTGTGGTTCTATCCGAACGAGGACGTAAGCGCGAAGTGGAAGTATCCTCCGGGAACTACGCCGACGGCCGACGAGTCGCTGGAGGCGCAGGAGATTCTCTCATCGGTTGAGATATACATCAGGGAATGCGCCGCGAAGTTCGTCACCGGGGAGCAGGCGATCGATACGTTTGACCAGTTCGTGGAGACGTTGAACTCGATGGGCCTGCAGCGTGTGCTGGAACTGCGTCAGGACGCGTACGATAGGTTCCTCGCGCGTTAAACCGGAACCTGGAGGAACAACACCCCCTGGCCACGAGGGTCCAGCGTCACGCTGGTCAGGGGGTCAAGGGGGGTGAAAC
Source organism: Oscillospiraceae bacterium (assembly GCA_031270865.1). GTDB lineage: Bacteria > Bacillota > Clostridia > Christensenellales > Aristaeellaceae > BNUH01. Next base: position 250 of record JAISWI010000080.1, on the reverse strand, counting down.
CCCCTTGCGGAGTGCGGGGCAGAGCCCCGCGTCCCCCGGTCGAAACCAACAAACCCCAGCCCCGCAGGGCAGAAACTAACTTTAGGGGCTTCGCCCTTTACGCTGAGTTGGGTACGATGGAGCGCTGGGGCGCTGCCCCAGACCCCGCAAGGGGGTTTCACCCCCCTTGACCCCCTGACCAGCGTGACGCTGGACCCTCGTGGCCAGGGTGGGTTGTTCCTCCAGGATTGGAAAATCTTCACAGATTAAA
>JAISWI010000085.1 GCA_031270865.1 Oscillospiraceae bacterium | reverse complement strand
TGACGACATCTGCTTCTGCACGACGGCGTAATTTGCTGTACCTTAAACTAATGAGAATGATTCGTTCATTCATTTAGTTTAACAAAAACGCGGCGCGTTTGCGCCGCGCCTACTTACTGGCGTACTGTGTGTTCTGTGTTTCACGCGTTTTATAGTTTATATCAGAGTAGCCTAGTAAATAATCAATAGTCACGTTAAAAAAATCGGCAAACTTAAATAACAGACTGAAAGTTGGTTCCCTTATACCCAATTCATAATTGCAGTAAGAGTTTCGAGGCATGCCGAGAGACCGCGCTACTTGCGCCTGCGTCAACCCGGCCTGCTGGCGAAGCTCCTTCAAGCGCATGGATAAACCCTCCCGATCACGCGTAATAAAGATAAACCACCAACGAAGGCGCGTATGAACATCATCAAACCCATAACCATCGACAGCCATTGACAGCCGCCCGACATCAGCATTGCCCCGCGCCCTCCGTGAGCGCACGCCTCGCGCCGCGACAACCCGCCCCGCGCTGACAGCCAGTTGACGGCCGACCGACAGCCAATATCATCCCGTTACCCCCGAAAACGCGCGTCCCACACCGCAAAAACCCGCCCCGCGCTGACAGCCGACTGACAGCCAATACCATCACGTTACATCCCGAAAACGCGTGTCCCGCGCCGCAAAAACCCACTCCGCGCTGACAGCCAATTGACAGCCAACCGACACCCAACCGCCGCCCCCGCCGTCCCATGACGCCTCCAGCTCAAACCCGCAAAACCACGCCAAAACCAAAATGCAGGGCATAACACCCATATCCTGCAGAAAAATTCTAGCGTATCCAACAAGCCAGAAGCGTTGAAAATCCTTGAATTTCAACGCTTCTTTAGGTTCGGCCTGTCCTTTGTGACCCATCGGAGAATCGAACTCCGGACACCTTCATTAAAAGTGAAGTGCTCTACCGACTGAGCTAATGGGTCGCATATGGCTGGGATGGCAGGACTCGAACCTGCGAATGCGGGAGTCAAAGTCCCGTGCCTTACCGCTTGGCTACATCCCAACGCGCCGACGCTGACCAAGGCTACCGGATCCACAGGATAGATTATGCGGTCGCGCCCGCAATAGTTCCGATATTGCGCGGAACAGGGCGCGACCGTGTATTGGGGTGGATAGTGGGTTTCGAACCCACGACTTCCAGAGCCACAATCTGGCGCTCTACCACTGAACTATATCCACCGTAAGTGGCGCGCCTGAAGGGATTCGAACCCCCGGCCAACGGCTTAGAAGGCCGTTGCTCTATCCAACTGAGCTACAGGCGCAGGCGTCATGAATTCCACTCAATCACACCAGTGATAGATTATACCATCGGCGCGGCGGAGTGTCAAGAGTAAAATGGACCGGCTGATAAATATCACTCGGAGGGATCAGCGCCACAGCAAATGGAAACAAGGCAGCGGCAGGGTGTGATATGGTGTAGAGTAGAGGCGCGCGGCGAAGATCGATAGTCTTTGAAGACGCGAACGCGACCTGCGGGCATGTTCCCTCCCGCCTCACGCGTTCGATGACGTGGGTAGTGATCGTTGTCGTTATCTCCGGGCTGATTGCGCTTTCCGTTGAAACCAATTCGCTCATTTTGTATCACTCCCATGCTCGTTGACTGCAATAGGCTCATAAAAACCCCAACCGGACAAATTTAACCCCAACCCATTGACAGGCAATCCAAAACGGTGTAGCATTACCGGGTTTGGTTTTACCAAACCCGGCTTATTTGCCGCTGGCATAAGGGGAGGATGGGTATCATGGCCGTCACGATCGCGCTCGCCGGAAACCCGAACAGCGGCAAGACGACGCTGTTCAACGCGCTGACCGGGTCAAACCAATTCGTCGGGAACTGGCCCGGGGTCACGGTCGAGAAGAAGGAGGGCAGGCTGCGCGGGCATAAGGACGTGACGATCACGGACCTGCCCGGCATCTACTCGCTCTCCCCCTATACCCTGGAGGAGGTGGTCGCCCGCAACTACCTCACCGACGCGCGTCCGGACGCGATACTCAACATCGTGGACGGCACGAACCTGGAGCGCAACCTCTTCCTGACCACGCAGCTTACCGAGATGGGCATCCCGGTTGTGGTCGCGATAAACATGATGGATGTGGTAAGGAAAAACGGCGACCGCATAAACACCGAGCGCCTGTCCCAGGAGCTGGGCTGCCCGGTGGTGGAGATATCCGCGCTGAAAGGCGCGGGCGTGGACGAGGCGGCGCGGGCAGCCATCCAAGCCGCCGCGGGGCCTAAGACAGCGCCGACGCACAGGTTCTCCGGCGTGGTCGAGCACGCGCTGGCGCACATAGAGGAGGCCGCGCTGCACGACCTGCCGCAGGAGCGTCAGCGCTTCCTCGCGATAAAACTGTTCGAGCGCGACGGCAAGATCATCGGCAAACTGGGCCTGAAGCCCGAGCTGGCCGCGCACATCGAGGCCGATATACAAAACTGCGAGCGCGAGCTGGACGACGACTCCGAGAGCATCGTCACCGCGGAACGCTACGTTTACATCGATTCCATCATAAAGGGATGCCTGAAGATCAGGAACAAGGGCAAGGCCAGCCTGTCCGATAGGATCGACATGGTAGTGACGAACCGCTGGGCCGCGCTGCCCATATTCGCCGCGGTTATGTGGCTGGTGTACTTCGTGTCGGTGACGAGCGTGGGCGCGTTGGCGACGGACTGGACTAACGACGGGCTGTTCGGCGAGGGGTTCAACCTGTTCGGCGCGTGGGTTCCGGGCGTTCCGGTGTTGGTCGGGCGGTTCCTGGAGGCGATTAAGTGCGCGGACTGGCTGCGGGGGCTGGTGTTGGACGGGATAGTGGCGGGCGTTGGCGCGGTGCTGGGGTTCGTGCCGCAGATGCTGATCCTGTTCGCGTTCCTGGCGTTCCTGGAGGCGTGCGGGTACATGGCGCGTATCGCGTTTATAATGGACCGCGTGTTCCGCAGGTTCGGGCTGTCGGGCAAGTCGTTCATACCGATTCTCATCGGCACGGGCTGCGGCGTGCCGGGGATCATGGCCTCGCGCACGATCGAGAGCGACCGCGACCGCAAGATGACCATCATGACCACCACGTTCATACCCTGCGGCGCGAAGCTGCCCATCATCGCCCTGATAGCCGGAGCGGTGTTCGGCGGCGCGTCGTGGGTCTCCCCCAGCGCGTATTTCATCGGGATGGCAGCGATCATCTGCTCGGGCATAATTCTAAAGAAGACGCGCCTGTTCGCGGGCGACGCCGCGCCGTTCGTGATGGAGCTGCCCGCCTACCACATGCCGACGCCGCGCAACATACTGCGCAGCATGTGGGAGCGCGGCTGGTCGTTCATCAAGAAGGCCGGGACGATCATACTGCTGGCGACCATATTCGTATGGTTCGCCTCGTCGTTCGGATGGTCCGGCGGCGCGCTTCGCATGGTCGATATGCCTGACAGCGTCCTGGCGAAGCTGGGCGGGCTAATCGCGCCGATATTCGCGCCGCTGGGCTGGGGCGACTGGAAGCCGTCAGTCGCCGCGATAACCGGGCTTATCGCCAAGGAGAACGTGGTCGGCACGTTCGGCATCCTGTATAACTACGCCGAGGTCGCCGAGGACGGCGCGGAGATTTGGGGGCAAATGGCGTCCAGCTTCACCGCGCTGGCCGCCTACTCGTTCCTGGTGTTCAACCTGCTGTGCGCCCCGTGCTTCGCCGCGATGGGCGCCATCAGGCGCGAGATGAACAACACGCGCTGGTTCTGGATAGCGATCGGGTACCAGTGCGCGTTCGCGTACGCCGTATCGCTGGTGATCTACCAGTTGGGGATGATACCCGGCGGGCGTTTCGGGACCGGGACTGCCGCCGCGCTCGCGGTGTTGGCCGGGTTCATATACCTGCTGTTCCGGCGCGACAGGACCAAAAAGGGTTACGCGTAGCGCGAATTTTATAGAATATTGTCGTCAGGTTGTTTTGGTAAACCGCTTTACAAAACCCCGCGGCTTCCTTATAATTATTGTATATTACGACCAATGACGTAAGGAGGAATAGGCATGACACTTACCAAACGGCTGCTCGCGGCAGTGGTCGCGGTCGTCACGCTGTGCTCTATGGGCGCGGCGGTATCCGCCGAAACCGTGAAACCCGAGACGATCACGTTTTTCATCGATACCGTCTTTGGGTCGATGATGCTGGATTCCACGTTCCAGCCCGTGGTCGACGCGTTCAAGGAAGCGACCGGTATCACCATCAAATTCATCAAGCCGGACCATTCGGTGTACTATGACCAGCTGAACCTGGCCTTCGCCTCCGGCGACATCCCCGACCTGATGGAGATCGGCAGCACGAACTACCCCACCTACGCCTCCAACGGCGCGTTGTGGGACATGACCTCCGCGTGGGAAGGCAGCGCCCTCCGCGCCAGCGGCGCCGTTAAGGACGAGAACTACGTCAACGCGCTGAAGATCGAGGGCAAGCTCTACGGCTTCCCGCTCTCGATGGGCAACGGCACCATCACCTACATCCGGCAGGACTGGCTGGATAACCTGGGCCTGACCACGCCGGCGAATTATGACGAATTCGTGGAGACGCTCCGCGCGTTCACCGAGGACGACCCGGACGGCAACGGCGTCGACGACACGTTCGGTATCACCGCGCCAGGGTTAATCAACGGCGAGACGCCCTACGACATATACCTGCGCGAGTTCTACCAGGACGCGAAGCCGGACATCTACCAAAACGCGGACGGCGCGTGGGTAGACGGCATGCAGGAACCACAGATGCTCGACGCGCTGTACCGGCTGCGCGACGTTTACCAGAAGGGTTACATGGACGTTGAGGTCATAACGAACAACACGTCCGCCGCGCGCGAGAAGTTCTACGCGGGGCAGACGGGCACGTTCAACTACTGGGCCGGGAACTGGAATGTCACCATCGAGAACAACACGCGCAAGAACTTCCCGGACGCGTCGGTCAAGCCCATTCCGCCGACGGGTGGGATATACATCGAGCGCCCGTCGCTGGCGCTGGCGATATCCAACGCGTGCGCGAACCCCGAAGGCGTGTTCGAGTACCTGATAAGCTACGCCTACGACGGCGCGGAGGGCCAGACGCTGTTCACGCGCGGCATCGAGGGCATCCACTACGTCAAGGAGGGCGACGCTTACAAGCAGCTGCCCGACCCCGAGAACACCGAGAAGCTCTTCGAGAAAGTGATAGCCGCTCCGGACCTGGTATACACCAGCTGGGCGGACCCGATCAAGCTGGACGAGCGCGTCCTGTCCAGCAAGGCGATGTTCATGGAGAACCGCAGGTTTGATCCGGTCCCGCCGGCGTCGGCCGTTTGGATCGAGAACATCTCCGAGGTAATACCGATCCGCAAGGAGGCCATCGCGCTGGCCGTGACCGACGAGGGCGTCACGCCGGAACAGGCGATCGCCGACTATGTAAGCCAGGCGCAGCCGTTCATCGACGCGATACTCGCGGAGAGAAACGGGAAGTAAGCTAGAATTTGTCTAATTCTGCGTCGGCAGAGGTAGATCTCTAGCTTTGCCGGCGCGGGATTCGCGCCGTCCCCTCTCCGCTTGGCAACATCTCCTCTAAAGGAGCGGCAAGAGGTTTGATTACCGCCGCTGTCGCGGGGTTGGAACGATCTAAAAGAACCAGGAGGCCCGCCATGACCACCGCGCAACCGACAAAACCACGCGTCCGCCGCGCGGCGAGGCTGTGGAAATATAGGTACCACTACCTGATGTTCCTGCCGGTCTTCGCGGCTACGTTCCTGTTCTTTTACCTGCCCATGGGCGGGATACGCTTCGCGTTCTACAGGTATACCCCGTTCCAGCCGCCGTCATGGGTGGGCTGGGCCAACTTCGAGAAGCTGCTGTTCCAGCGCCCGGCGTTCTGGACGGCGTTCAGGAATACTCTGACGCTCAGCCTTACCAACCTCGCGCTTAGCATGCTCTGCTCGGTCACGCTCTCGCTGCTGATCAACGAGATCAAGAACCGCTTCCTCAAACGCGCGATGCAGACGATCGTCTATCTGCCCCACTTCCTGTCATGGGTGGTCGTCGCGTCGGTCTTCTATATCATCCTCTCGCCCGGCAACAACCCCGCCACCAGCGGCCTTGTCAACGCGTTCCTGACGCGCTGGGGGCTGGTTAGCAAACCGATATTCTTCCTGGCCGACGCGCGGTGGTGGACGCCCGTTTACCTGTTCATCAGCCGCTGGAAGGAAACGGGCTGGGGCACGGTCATCTTCCTGGCCACGCTCACCTCTATCTCGCCCGACCTCTACGAAGCCGCGCAGATCGACGGCGCGGGCCGCTGGCGGCAATGCCTGAACGTGACGATTCCGGCGATGATGAATACATTCGTCGTCGTGCTGATACTGAACCTCTCCAAGGTTATGAACCTGTTCGAGTCCGTGCTCGTGCTGCAGAATGACCGCGTGCTCCGCGCGACAGAGGTCCTGCAGACGTACGTATACCACCAGGGCATCGTCGCGCAGAGCGCGGAGTACGGTTACCCCACGGCGGTCGGGCTGTTCCGGTCGGTGGTAGCGTGCGCGTTGGTGCTCATATGCAACACGGTAAGCAAGCGGGTCAACGGGCGCGGGATAATATGACGCGATTCGCGGCGGCTTTGCGGTAAACCGGCGGATCGCGCCGCTTGAGGTATTTATTATGAAGGAACGGTTCAGCCTCGCCCCGGAATACAGGGCGCGTACGCTGTTCAACATTGCCAACGCGCTCTTTTTCATCGCCGTGACCGTGGCGATGGTCGTGCCGCTGTGGAAGGTGCTGGTGGATTCGTTCAACAACCAGACCTCCTACGGCCTCGCGCTGTTCCCGGCGAAGCCATCCATCGACGCTTATGAAATGATATTCACTCAATCCTCGCTTCTAAGGCCGTTCCTGGTCTCGGTGTATACCACGCTGGCCGGCACCGCGGTCGGGCTTATCCTGTGTACTACGGGCGCGTTCGTCCTCAAGGACCGCGACCTGCCGGGCCGGAAGGCGCTCAGCTTCTTCCTGCTGTTCACGATGATATTCGAGGGCGGGATGGTCCCATCGTTCCTGGTGATGAAGGACCTGCGCCTGCTCAACACATATTGGGCGGTTATACTCCCGATGGCGATGAACGTTTATAACCTTATACTCATGCGCAATTTTTTCGAGAATATCCCCGAAAGCCTGTATGAAAGCGCGGCGCTGGACGGCTGTACGCCCATCATGACCTTCCTAAGGATCGTGCTGCCGCTGTCCAAGGCGGCGCTGGCGTCGGTGGGGCTGTTCTACGGCGTAGCGCTGTGGAGCAACTACACGCAGTTCGCCATCTACATCAGCGACGCGACGAAGCACAACTTCCAGATGAGACTGCGCACGCTGATCCTGGATGAGAACGCGCTGGCGGCCGCCAGCTCGCTGGGCGTATCCAGCAAAAGCGTGCAGAACGCGGCGATAATCGTGGCGATACTGCCATTCGCGTTCCTGTATCCATTCCTACAGAAATACTTCGTTACCGGGGTCAACATGGGCGCGGTCAAGGAGTAGGCGGGGGTAACCGGCTTTAAAGGCTGAAGGCCGCGGCCGCGTTCCAGGTTATGGAACGCGGCCGCGGTTTCGCTTTTTGGGTGGATGGGCGACGGTGGGACAAAATTGCAAGTTAAGCGGTGTAAAATTTCATTTTAGGATTGACAAAGTTTATTGAAAGGGTTATAATGCATCATGCGTTCGGCATACAGTCATTAATAATTCAATGAGGAGGATGGGACATGGAACTGACCGAGATCGCGTCCGTGGGATTCTCTGGGATTAACACGATGTGGGTACTGGTCGCGGCGGCGTTGGTGTTCCTGATGCAGGCCGGGTTCGCGATGGTGGAGACCGGGTTCACCCGCGCCAAGAACGCGGGCAACATCATCATGAAGAACCTGATGGACTTCTGCATCGGAACCCCGCTGTACTGGCTGACAGGCTTCGGCATCATGTTCGCGGGATCGGGCGCGTTGGTTGGCGGGTTCGACTTCATGATCCGGGGCGATTACTCCGCGACACTGCCCAGCGGTGTGCCGCTGTGGGCGTTCGTAGTGTTCCAGACCGTCTTCTGCGCGACGGCGGCGACAATCGTGTCCGGAGCGATGGCCGAGCGCACAAAGTTCAGCGCGTACTGCCTGTACAGCGCGGCAATCAGCGCGTTGATCTACCCGATCTCCGGGCATTGGATATGGGGCGGCGGCTGGCTGGCGCAAATGGGATTCCACGACTTCGCGGGATCGACCGCGGTGCATATGGTAGGCGGGCTGTCCGCGCTGATCGGCGCGGCTATACTAGGCCCGCGCATCGGCAAATACAACAAGGACGGCAAGGCGAACGCGATACCAGGCCACAGCGTCACGTTAGGGGCGCTTGGCGTGTTCATACTGTGGTTCTGCTGGTTCGGGTTCAACGGCGGCTCGACCGTCAGCATGGAGGGCGACAGCATCGCCTCGGCCAGCAAGATATTCATGACCACGAACATGGCCGCGGCAGTAGCGGCGGTAACGACGATGATCTACACATGGGTTAAGTATAAGAAGCCCGATGTGTCGATGACGCTCAATGGAGCGTTGGCCGGGCTGGTAGCGATTACGGCGGGATGCGATGTGGTAAGCCCGTTCGGAGCGTTTGTGATCGGGGCGATCTCAGGGATTGCGGTTGTGGCAGGAGTGGAGTTCGTAGACCAGAAACTGAAGATCGACGATCCAGTGGGCGCCATTGGAGTGCATTGCGTGTGCGGGGCGTTGGGCACTGTGCTGACGGGGCTGTTCTCGCTGGACGAGGGGCTGTTGTATGGGCATGGGTTTAAGATGCTGGGCGTTCAGACGCTGGGTGTGCTGGCGGTGGCGGCGTGGGTGACCGTATCGATGGTGGTAGTGTTCAGCGTGATTAAGAGGACGGTTGGGCTGCGGGTGGAGCCGGAAGTGGAGATACAAGGGCTGGATAAGACGGAACACGCGCTGGCGTCGGCGTACGCGGATTTCATGCCGGTGTCGGCGATGTCGGCGCTGCCAGCGGACGATTTGAGGGAGAAGGCGTATCCGTCCGGGCAATCGAAGGAAGGCGCGGTGCTGACTAAAGTGACGGTGCTGTTTAACCCGGCGCATCTGGATAAAATGAAGGACGCGATGAATAAGATTGGCGTGACGGGTATGACAGTGACGAGCGTGGTTGGGTGCGGGCTGCAGAAGGGGAAGACGGATTACTACAGGGGGGTAAAGGTTGAGACGCTGGATCTGCTGCCAAAGGCGCAGATGGATATCGTTGTAAGCGCGGTGCCGGTGGAGAAGGTGGTTGAGACGGCGTCGGGGGTGCTGCATACCGGGAGGATTGGCGATGGGAAGATATTCGTGTCGCGCATCGAGGACGCGGTGAAGATCTCCACAGGCGAACGCGGCTACGCCGCCATGCAAGGCACTGACGTATAAAACATAACCCCTGGAGGAACAACTTACCCTGGCCACGAGGGTCCAGCGTCACGCTGGTCAGGGGGTCAAGGGGGGTGAAACCCCCTTGCGGGGTGTGGGGCGGAGCCCCACGTCCCCCGGTCGAAACC
>JAISWI010000065.1 GCA_031270865.1 Oscillospiraceae bacterium | reverse complement strand
ACGTGGGGCTCTGCCCCACACCCCGCAAGGGGGTTTCACCCCCCTTGCCCCCCTGACCAGCGTGACGCTGGACCCTCGTGGCCAGGGTATATGTTAATACTTACCAGCCTTTACGCTTTGACGCTCGTGCCGTCCGGCAATCTAGACAGAAGCCACGCTGGTTGACTGGCATCGCAGGGATACTTCGCGGCGGCCTTCTCATCCAACTCAATCCCCCATCCGGGCTGATCGTTGGCCCACGCCATACCTCCTCTTATCTCCGCGCACCCCTGGAACACTTCCTTCACCCTCGGATCCGCCTCCATGCCGCACCATTCCTGTATCCCAAAGTTCGGTGTCGTCAAATCCAAATGCACATTCGCCATATGTCCTATGGGCGACACATCCCCGGGCCCGTGCCACGCTGTCCTCACGCCAAACATATCGCATTGCGCGGCCAATGCCCTGGCCGGTGTCGCGCCGCCGATCTGCGATATATGGCACCTGATATAATCAATCCACCTATTCTCAATAAGCGGAATCCACTCCATCGGGTTATTAAACAGTTCTCCCATCGCTAGCGGCACTGCCGCGGCGTCCCTCAGCTTCGGCCACCAATGCCCTTGTTCAGGCGGTAGCGCGTCTTCCAAAAAGAACAACCTGAACTGTTCCAACTGTTTTGCCAGCCTCATCGCGTCTACTGGCGTCAATCTTTCATGCACATCATGCAGCAGCTCTACCTCTTCGCCGAACTTCCCTCTCACATGCTCGAACAGCCTTGGCACCCCGCGCATGTAGCTCAACGCGTCGAAGTATGTCCCATCCCGCGTCCCTTCCGGCGAGTTAAGGTACCTTGTCTTCCCTCCGTACCCACCGAACTGGCACCTTATATACTGGTACCCCTGATCCAGATACGACTGGATCCTCTCATCCAACTGGCCGAAGTCCTTGCCGTCCGCGTGCCTGTACACGGACACGGCGTCCCGGCATTTCCCGCCCCACAGCTTCCACACCGGCGCGTTCAACGATTTCCCCAATATATCCCAAAGCGCCATGTCGCAGCCGCTGATCGCGTTATTGAGCACAGGCCCATTCCGCCAATAGCTGCTGTTCATCATCACTTGGAAGTTATCCTGCACGTTCGTCGCGTCCCGTCCCACTAGCAGCTGCTTCATGTAGACCTCTACCGCCGTGACGACCGCCTTATGCCGCTGGGTGAATGTCGCGCAGCCCAATCCATACAATCCCGGCTGGTTCGTGTCGATCCGCACGACGATCAGGTTGCTGCCTTTCTGGGGCGCGGTCTCGATCGCGCGGACGTCTGTTACTCTTATCTCCGGCATGGTTAATCTCCTTTGCCTTGCGGGTTTACCCCGGCAAGTTTCTGTATCGCCCTGGGCAGCGCGTCCTTGGATTCTCCCCACGGCTTGTCATGGTTGCGGTAGTCGAACTTCAGCGTGAACCATTCCAATTCCTTCTCGACGCGCCTGAGGTTATCCAATTCCAGCTTGACCATGGCTTCGCGCATCGCGCCGTCGGACGCCGCTATAACCGCCTCCGCGTGCGCGACGCACAGCCCCAGCGAACCGTTGAACCGCTCGCGGAACCTGGCGTCGTTCTTCCACAGCCAGACGGTTGTCTTGACATAACGATCCATCGTCGCGTCCAGCCGGTCGCACAACGCGCATGTTTTCGCTGGAAGTCCCGGCTCCTGTCGCCGACGCGTGGGGAACAATCCTCCCTTGCGCGGCTGTGTCCACCGCTTCTCCAGCGCTGTGATGGTATCCTTCAGGTGGGTATGCGCCATCAGCGCGACACCCAGATGGTTGTTAGCCGCGTACAACCGTGAGAAGTGCCTCGCGCAGAATCCCTTCTCGTTGACCAGGACGCGCATGGCGGGTTCCATGACCGAGCCGCCGAGGAACTGGTCCAGGTATCCCGCCTCCGTCTGGTCGCGGAGCGCGCATAGCGGGCACTCGCCGCCCGCCGCGAACGCCTCCAGTACCGGGGCCGTGTCGATGCGCTGGTTGAACATAACCGCTTCTCACGCCTGGTTAGCCGCGGTGTAGATAGCCTTGGCGTCCTCGAAGTATATCTTCTTGAAATTCCCGACAGGGCCGTTCGCCGTCGCGCGCTCAGCCATGAACGCAATATCTTCCGGCGTGACCAGACCCGCGCCCATCCCACCGAGTCCCACGGGCATGTTCAGCCGCCGGAAGTACGCCGTCTGCCGCTCGACGCCCTGCTTGGCGGCCTTCACGTCGTCCGGCTCGCTCACGCCGAACACCTTCCTGGCGAACCTCGCGAACCGCGCGGGTTCCTCCGGGCAGACATACTCCGCCCATGCCCGCCATACGGCGGTCAGGCTCACGCCGTGGGGAACGTCGTACCTCGCGCTTAGCTCGTGGCCCAGCCTGTGCGGGCCGAAGTCCAACACCGCGCCCAGCCCGGTCAAGCCGTTGTGCGAGACGCTGGAGCACCACATAAGGTCGCTCATCGCGTCATAATTATTGGGATCGTCATAAACTTTCGCGCCCGCGTCCATAGCGACGGTCAGCAGCGATTCCGCGAACGCGTCGGTCAGCGGGTTACCCTTGGTGTGGGTGAAGTAACGGTCCAGCGTGTGCATCAGTATGTCGCACGCGCCGTAGGCCAGCTGTTCCCTGGGCAGCGTGGCCGCCAGCGCGGGGTTCATTATCGCGAACGCCGGGCGGTTCTTTGGCGTGTTCACGCCGCGCTTGATCCCCAACGCGCGGTTGGTAAGCACTGCGGAATCGCTCATCTCGCTGCCAGCCGCCGGGATCGTCAGCACAGCGCCGACTGGGATTGAGCGCTCGATGGGCGCGGCGCCCGTCCACATGTCCCACATGGCTTTATCGGGATTGGCCACGCCGTGCGCGATGCCCTTGGCTGTATCGATCGCGCTGCCGCCGCCGACCGCCAGCACAGCGTCCGCGCCGAACGCCCGCGCCTTCTCCGCGCCTTCCTCGGCGAACTCCAGGTATGGATTGGGGCGAACCCCGCCGAACAGCTCGTACGCTATCCCCGCTCCGGACAGCGACCGCTCCACGCGACCCATCAGGCCGCTGCGGACCGCGCTGCCGCCGCCATATACGATGAACACGCGCCCCGCCCCCAATTCCTTCAGAAGCGATCCCGCGCGGTTCTCGGCGTCCCTGCCGAACACGATCTTGGTTGGAGTCCAGAACTCGAAGTCTTTCACCCGCTGTCACTCCCCACGACGCTATATTTACGTAATCTATCTTATGAAGTTTGTCCAGACCCGCTCCTCGCCCGGCGGGTATTCTATACCAGCCTTCCGGCCGACGTCTATACACTTGAGCAGCCAGGCCATGTTCCGTCCCAGCGCGCGCATGACCTGCATCCCCTCAAGGTCCTGCCGAACCTCGTCGGGCGTGTTGCCGTGCGCGCTGTTCCAATACTGGCTCGACACGACGGGCATGCCGCTGATCGTCAGGTATTTGTTCAACTGGTCGAACGCCGACGCCGCGCCACCCCTGCGGCATGATACCACGACCGCGCCCGGCTTGCCCGCGAAGCCAGGCCCCGCGTAGAAGAATCTGTCCATGAACGAGGTCATGCCGCCCGACGCTGACGCGTAATGCACCGGGCTGCCGAATATGAACCCGTCCGCATCCTCCGCCTTATCCAACGCGCGGTTCACCGCGTCGCCGTCGAACGCGCACCTGTCATTCAGGCGTGAGCACGCGCCGCACGCCATACACCCGCGTATGGGCTCCGTCCCGGTCTGGAATATCTCCCAGTCGATCCCCGCCTCAGTGAGCGCGGCGCCCACCTCGCCCAGCGCGGTATACGTGCACCCCCGCGCCCGCGGACTGCCGTTGACCATAAGTACCTTCACGCCGTACAGCCCCTTTCCCTACAGCACCCTTTGTTTTAACCACGCCACGCCCCTGAAGCGCCATATGAAGAACGCGGAGCGGACGAGCCAATCGATATACATGGCGATCCAAACGCCCATGACGCCCATATTGAATCCCCGCACGAGCAGGTAGGAGGAAGCGACCCTGAACGCCATCATCGACCCGACGGACACAACCATCGTGAAGCGGGCGTCGCCCGCGCCCCGAAGCGCGTTGGGCAGCGCGAACGACGGCGGCCATGTCAGCCATGTGTGCGCCAAGTAGACGGTGATCAGCGGCAGCGCCAGCGCCCGCGAGGGATCCGTCAGGTTAAACGCGCCGACCAGCAGTCCCCGCGCCAGCATCATTCCGCCGCAGATTACCGCCATGGCCGCGATCGCGAAACCCAGCAGCTTCGCCGTGTTCCGCCGCGCCTGGCTGAACGCCCCGGCGCCCGCGCACTGCCCGACCACCGTGATCATTGCCATACCAGCCGCGATGCCCGGCATTACCGCCAGCCCGCTCAGGCTGCTGCAAACCGCGTTCGCCGCGATGGACGCTGTTCCAAGCGACGACACCAGGCGCATAACCACCAGTTTCCCGACTTGGAACACGCCGTTCTCCACGCCGTTGGGAACGCCGATCCGGAGGATGCGCCTCACGTTCGCCGGGTTGACCCTTACATGTAGGATGCGCTCGACGAACAAAGCCTGGTGAGGTTTTGTGATCAACCGAAGGAACACCGCCGCGCCAGCCGCGCGTGACAGCGTTGTGGCCAGCGCCGCGCCCTCCACGCCCCAGCCGAACCCGTAGATCGTCAGCGCGTTGCCGCCGATGTTGATCGCGTTCATCAGCATCGACGTATACAGCGAGACCTTGCTGTTGCCCATCGCCCGGAACAGCGACGCGCCCGCGCTGTATATCGCGAAGAACGGCAGAGAGATGGTCGTTATGGTTAAATAGGTAACGGCGTAATCCATCAGCGCCGGTTCCAGCGAGCCGTACAGCATCGACAGCACCGGGCGGATAGAGAACAGTATCGCCGCCATCACCGCTATACCGATGACCAGCGTCGTCTGGAGCAGCTGCCGCGCCGCGTCGCATCCACCGGCGCGGTCCTGCCGTCCGATATACTGCGCCGCCACCACCGCGCCGCCTGTGGCCAGCGAGCCGAACACCTGCAGCAGCAGCATGTTCAGCTGATCAACCAGCGACACGGCGGATATCGCGGATTCGCCCAGTCCCGAGACCATCACGGTATCCGCCATGCCGATGGTGAAGGTGAGAGCCTGTTCCAGCATCAGCGGGGCCATCAGCGCCGCGAGTGACCTATTGGTAAAAAGGACGCGTTGAGCGCTGTCCTCCATCCGCTAGACCGTGTGCCTCGCCGAGCGCGTCGTAAACCAGCTGGCCGGGACCGCCAGCGCGACCACGCCCCAGAACAGCCAATCGAAGTATTTCCACAGCCAGTCCATGATTTTCTGGATGGTGTCCACCCACTTCATGACCAGAAGCATGGCGGAAGCCGTCTCCAACGAGCTTTGCCCGACGCTGTCGACTATCCGTTCGAAGTCGCCCGCGATCGCGATGACGACGGGCAGGACGAACACCACAAACCCCAGCGCGGGCAGCCCGACGCTAAGCCCGATAGTCCAACCCTTCCAACGCGCCAGCAGGCAGCCGTAGCAATACGCCAGCGCGCCCGCCGAAACGATATCCTGTATAGCCTTCCAGAACGCCGGCAGGGTTTGGTTCGGCGTGAACGGCTTCCACGCCTCCCAGCCCGTTTCGGCGGAGAAGCGGTATACCCCGGGGTTCACGCGGGAGAGCTGCAGGAACATGGAGTAGCCCAGCAACGCGTATACCGCGCGCAGCGCGGCCAATACCAGCGTCAGTATAACCATGTGCGCCGCCAGTCCCAGCCAGACGCTCCGCCGCGCCAGGGGCCTCGCCACGAGGAACGGCGTATCCTTCCGCGCCGCGCGGAGCATCGTCACCACCATGAATATCGGGAACATGCCCGAGTCCGACACGCCCGAATACACCAGCGAGCCGCCGGGTACCAGCGCGGGTATAACCAATACGGCGGTCAGGACCAACGCCATGAGCGCGGCCAGCAGGTATACGCCCCTGAGCGTAACGCGCCGCTCATACTCGATGATCCCGCCCAGTTCGCCAAATACGCGCATAGTTGGTCAGGCCTCCTTCCCGCTCTCGGTCAGCAGCACGAACAGCCGTTGAAGCGATACCGGAGCGATCGTCACGTTGGGCGGCGGCGGGTCGGGCCGATCGCCCTGGCATGTCAGCGTTACAAGCCCGTCGCGCGTGTCTCGCCGCAGTACCTTCACGCCCGGCGGGGCTTCCACCGCGGGCCCGGTCATCGTGAACGCGCCGCCGGTCAATTCCTTGACCGTGCCCTGCGCCAGCATCCTCCCGGCCTCGATCATCCGCACCGTGTCCAGTGTCCGCGCGGCCTCCTCTATCAGGTGGGTGGAGACCAGGAAGCAGCGGTCGGTCTTACCGCGCGTTTCTATGAGGACGTCGTAGAACCTCTCGCGCATCACCGCGTCCAGTCCCAGCGACGGCTCGTCGAACAGCGTCAGTTCCGCGCCGGAGGCCAGCCCTATGGTCAGCGCGAGCGAGGTATGCATGCCGCGCGAGAGGGCCTTGAGCTTCTTACGCGTGTCCAGGTCGAAACGCTTTATCAGCCGGTCCGCGAACGCCGAGTCCCACTTCGGGTATACCCTGCGGCTGACCGCCAGCAGGTCCGCCACGCCCCTCAACGCGCCGTGGTCAGGATGGTCCTGTACCATGCACAGCCGCGACAACACACCCGGGTTGTCGAACGGATTCTCCCCGAACACCCTCACCCTGCCCGACGTGGGCAGGTCCTGGCCGACCAGTATCCTAAGGAGGGTGCTCTTGCCCGCGCCGTTCCTGCCTAGGAAACCCACGACGCCGCGTTCGCGGACATCGAAGCTCAGCGCGTCCAGCGCGGTCTTGTCACCGTATCGCCGCGTGACCTCCTCTACGGACAGCCACGGCGCGGCGCCTGTCTGCGTCATTTATGCCTCCCCACAAGTTCGAAGTAGACGTCCTCCGGCGTCAGCCCCTGGTTATACAGCAATACCCATAGATGATAGACCAGGTCGGCGGCCTCGTAGCGCAGTTCGTCCCGCGATCCCTTGACCGCCGCGATGATCGTCTCGCTGGCCTCCTCGCCGATCTTCTTGCATATCTTCTCCACGCCCTTGTCCAGCAGGTAGTTGGTGTAGCTGCCGGGCTTCGGGTCGGCGCCGCGCGCTCGAATCGTTTCGAACAGTTCCGCGAGTATGGCCGGGCCTGTTGGTTTGGTTTGGCTGGCGCCGCCGACGCCAAGCGTACGGTGGAAGCAGGTTCGCTCGCCCGTGTGACACGCGTTCCCGGTCTGCTCGACATGGAGAAGCAGCGCGTCGCCGTCGCAGTCCAGCGAGACCGACCGCACCCGCTGGACACAGCCGGAGGTTTCGCCCTTCTTCCACAATTCCTGGCGGCTGCGGCTCCAGTACACGGCGTAACCCGTGTCGAGCGTCCGCGCCAGCGACTCGCGGCTCATATACGCCAGCATTAGCGTCTCGCCGGTATCGGCTTCGCGGACGATCGCCGGGACCAGCCCGCGCTCATCCCACTTGACGGAACCTAGCAGCGCGTCGCGGTCAAACAACATTGCGTCAGTCATAATTATTCCCCCGCCCGGATTGCGTCCTCCAGGGTGAAGCGCCCCTCATACAACGCCTTGCCCACTATCGCGCCCTTGCATCCGATGTCGCGCAAGGCCTTGATATCATCCAGCGAGCCTACCCCGCCAGAGCCTATCACGCTCAAACCGTCGATACCAACCAGCCGCGCAGTCTCGCCGACGTTAACGCCCCCAAGCGTGCCGTCCCTGGCTATGTCGGTATAAACAACCCACTCCACACCAGACTCGCGCATACTCCGCGCCAGCTCGACCGCGTCCGTCCGGGAGGTCTCGAGCCAGCCGCGCATGGCAGCCCGCCCGTCCTTCGCGTCGACGCCGCACACGATCCGCCCCGGATAGCGTCGGCGCGCCTCGCGAACCAACGCCGGATCGGTCAGCGCGACCGTTCCCAGTATAACACGCGCCGCGCCCAATTCAAAGCGCCGCGCGATATCTGTCACAGCGCGGACACCTCCGCCCCACTGGACGGGTATGCCCAACGCGCAAATGTCGGCGAACGGTTTGAGGCGCTCCGCGCTGTCAGGCATGGCGTCCCGGTGGATCGCCCCATCCAGGTCGACCAAGTGCAGCCACTCCGCGCCGGAACCGATCCACCGCCGCGCCATCTCCACCGGATCGCCGTATACAGTTGAATTCTCCTCGCGGCCTTGCAGCAGCCGCGCGCACCGCCCGTTCTGTATGTCTATCGCGGGATATATAACCATTATAACACACCCTTCGTAGACGGGATGATGTCCGCCTGACGCTCGTCGACGCGCTTCGCGTCGTCCAGCGAGCGCCCGAACGCCTTGCATACCGCCTCAAGCATGTGGTGCGCGTTGCGTCCCGTGACGCGTATGTGGCAGGTCAGCCCGGCCTTCTGGCACACCGCGCGGAAGAATTCCTCGAACAGCCGCGCGGGCATCGCGCCGACGTTTATATCAGGCGGCGGCGCGTCCGGTCCGCCTCCGCCCCAATCCCATTGGAGGAACGGCCTGCCGGACAGGTCGACCGCCGCGAACGCCAGCGCCTCGTCCATCGGGATGAACGCGTGGGCCGCGCGGCGTACCCCGCGCTTCTCGCCCAACGCCTCGCCGATCGCCTGACCCAGGCACAGCCCGACATCCTCGACCGTGTGGTGAGCGTCGACGTTCAGGTCGCCGTCGCACCGCGCGTCCAGATCGAGCATGCCGAACCTGCACAGCGCGTCCAGCATGTGGTCGAAGAATCCAACGCCCGTAGTTATCCGGGTTTGTCCCGAACCGTCCAGGCTCAGCGACAACTCGATTCGCGTCTCGCGCGTTACGCGCCTGACCTCGGCCTTGCGCATATCACTTGCCCCGCCGGACGGTCACGGCGTAGGCGTGCGCGTCCAGTCCCTCGGCCAGCGCGAGCGTCTCTATGTCGTCAGCCGCCGCCATCAACGCCTCGCGCGAGTAGCGCAGCACGCTGGTCTTCTTGGTGAAATCGTCCACGGACAGCGGTGAGAAGAATCGCGCCGTGCCGTTCGTGGGCAGGACATGGTTTGGCCCCGCGAGGTAATCGCCGGCCGACTCCGGCGTGTAATGCCCGATGAACACCGCGCCGGCGTTGCGTACCTTGCCCAGCAGCGCGAACGGATCGGCCACGCAAAGCTCCAGGTGCTCCGGCGCGATGTAGTTCGCCAGATCAACCGCCTCGTCGATATCGCGGACTATGATCGCGGCCGCGTTGTCGCGCAGCGACCGCTCCAGCACGGCCTGCCGCCCGCGCTTGTTGAACTGCGCGGCGGCTTCGGCCAGCGCGGCCTCGGCTAGTCTCCGCGATGGCGTGACCAGCAAGGCCGCGGCGTCCGGGTCATGCTCGGCTTGCGCCAGCATGTCGGCTGCCGCCCAGTCCGGACGCGCCGTATCGTCCGCTATCACCAGCACCTCGCTCGGCCCGGCGACGCTGTCAATCCCCACCTGCCCAAAGACCATCCGCTTCGCGCCCTGCACGAACACGTTGCCCGGCCCGACTATCTTATCCACGGCGGGCACGGGATCCGCGCCATACGCAAGCGCGGCGACTGCCTGCGCCCCGCCCAGCTTGAATATCCTGTCCACGCCCGCTATGTCCGCCGCGACAAGCGACGCGGTATACGACGCGCGTCCGTCCGGTCCGGGCGGCGTGGCCATCACGATCTCGCTTACGCCCGCGACCCTGGCGGGTATCGCGTTCATCAGCGCGGTCGACGGGTATCCGGCCCTGCCGCCCGGCGCGTATATCCCCGCCCGACCAATGGGCAATACCAGCTGGCCCATCGCGCGGTCGGGCTGGAAGTCGATCCATGTCAGCCGCTTCTGCTTCTCGTGGTACGCGCGGATGTTATCGGCGGCGCGGCGCAGCGCGTCTATGAACGTCTGGCTGGCGGCGGCGTACGCGTCATCGATCTCGGCGCGGGTGACCTCGACGCTCCCCGGCGTGAGCTTCGCGCCGTCGAACCTCGCGGTATACTCCAGCGCGGCGTCTAACCCGCGCCGCCGAACGTCCTCGACGATGCCGCGAACGGTTTGTTGGATGGATTCGTCGCGCTCGGTCTTGCGCTTGAGCAGCCGCCCGACAGCCCCGGCGTCATAACCGTCTATTATGCGGATCATTCCCTCGCCTCCAATGCTTTCACCAACGCGCGGACCGCCGCCGTCTTAGTCTTAAGCGAGACGCGGTTCACTACCAGCCTCGCGCTTACGGGGCAAATCTCTTCCAGCACCGCAAGGCCGTTCGCCTTCAGCGTGCCGCCGCTCTCCACGATGTCCAGTATCGCGTCGGACAGCCCCGCCAGCGGCGCAAGCTCGACCGACCCGCCCAGCGGGATTATCTGGATCGGCTGGCCGCGCCGCGCGAAAAACTCCCGCGCGATGTTCGGATACTTGGTCGCCACGCGGTATGACGCGGCCTGCGCCGCCTCGCCGCTTCGCTCCTGGCTGCCCGCCACGCACAGGCGGCATTTGCCGATCCCCAGGTCGAGCAGCTCGTACAGCGGGCGGTTTTCCTCCATCAGCGTATCCTTGCCGACCACCCCGGCATCCGCAACGCCGTGATCCACGTATGTGGGCACGTCGCATGGCTTGACCAGCATGAGCCTGATCCGCCCGCCGGGATATGGCGATTCTTGCGCCGAACCCTCCGGACGCGTGGACGACGCGCCGACATACCTCGCTTCGACGATCAGCTTGCGCCCGGGGTTACGCGCCTCGGAGCAGTCCATGCCCGCCGCCTCAAGCCGCCCGAACGCCTCCAGAGCGAGCCGTCCCTTCGCGACTGCCAGCGTCAACACCGGGTCAACGCCGCGCTCCGGAAGTTCCCGGGACAGCGCGGTCAGCAGCTGGTCCAGCTCGATGCCGAACCCGACCGCGCCCATGGGCCTGCCCATCGCCGCTGGCAGGTCGTCATACCGCCCACCCGAGAGCAGCGGCTGTCCCAGATGGCCCGTCAGTCCCCGGAACACTATCCCGGTATAATAGTTGATCGCGTGGACCATGCCCAGGTCTATCGACAAATACTGAGAAAGCCCGCGCGAATCCAGCAGCGCGTACACCGCGTCCAGGTTATCCAGCGCGGCGCGGCATCGCGGATGGCCGGACATGCGCCGCGCGTCGTTCATCGCGCCTATCCCGCCGAACAGCGTGGGCAGCGTCTGCAGCCGCGACGCGATCCGTGACCGCTCGGCCTCGGAGGGCAGCGCCGCGTCGCGAAGCGCCAGCGTGATGCCCAGCGTGTTCTTCGCCTCGACCAGCGAGCGCATCCTCTCCGCGTCAGCCTCGGCCAGCCCCGCCTCCTCCATCAATCCCTTGAAGAAGCCGACCTGCCCGATATCTATCTGGAAGCTCTCCAGCCCCGCCGACCGCAGCGCCTCGATCGCCAGCGCGATCACCTCCGCGTCGGCCTCGGGCGCCGTCTCGCCCAGCATCTCCACCCCGGCTTGGTGAAGTTCCAACCCGCCCACGCCCGTCGCGCCGGGAGACGGGTAGCGCAGCGCGGTCTGGATGTAGTGCAGGCGGATGGGCGGCGGCAGGTGCGCCAGGCGCGAGCACGCCAGCCGGACGGCGGGGGTCGTGTTGTCCGGGCGGATGACCAGGATAGAGCCGTCGGGGGCGTAGGTCTTCCACTGCTGGGACTCCGGCATTCGCCCCGGCCCCGACTGGAACAGAGCGCGCGGCTCGATCAGCGGCGTCCCAATCCCGGCATAGCCCCGGCTGGCGAACAGCGAGCTTAATCGCTCACGCAAACGCGCCGCCCGCGCGTAATCATCAGGCAGCGTGTCGGCGAAACCTTGCGGGGGCAGCCAGAGAGCGCGCGATTCTGTCATTAACACCTCATAACATTCGGAACGCCAGCCGCGCCCGCGACGCGTCCAGCTCGGCGACCCCGGCATACGTCTCGCCGGCGTACAGCCGGTACATGCCATCCGGAGCGTCGGCCGGCCAGACCAGCGGGCGTTGGAGCGGGTTGCCGCTCTGCAGCAGCCTTAGCGCGGCTGGGGAGTTCGCCTCAAGGCGCGGCAGGTCCATCACCGGCGCGTCCAGCGGCAGGAGCAGTTTGCGGAAACTTTCCAATGAGCGGTTGTCGTCGGCGATGGCGGCCATCGCCTCCTCAATGGTCGCGCTGTTCTCCAGCGTGAATATGCCGGCGCGGGTTCGCAGCAGGAAGCCCATACGCGCGGCACAGCCCGTCGCCCCGCCGATATCATGGCAGAGCGTACGAACATACACGCCGCGTCCGCACGTCACGCGCAGCAGCCGGCCCCTCGGCGTCTCGCCGACCCACTCAAGCGAGTCGATCCGCGCCGTTCGCGGTTCCGGCTCGGCGGCCTCGCCCTTACGCGCGAGTTTGTACAGCGGCGCGCCGCCGCGCTTCAGCGCGGAGTAGACGGGCGGGGTCTGGCTTATCTCGCCGATGAACCGGGGCAGCGCGGCCCGCAGCTCGTCCAGCGTCGGTATCCTGTCGGATACAGCCGTGACGCGGCCTGTCGAGTCCCGCGTGTCCGTCGACGCGCCGGGCAGCCACTCGGCGAGGTATTCCTTGCGTTTGCCCGTAAGGTACTCAAACAGGCGCGTCCCTCGGCCAAACATAATCGGCAGCGCGCCCGCCGCTTCCGGATCGAGCGTGCCCGCGTGACCGATAGTCAGGCCGGACGACTTCGGGCGCAGCGCGTGTTTGAGCGACTGGACCGCGTCGCTGCTGGTCATGCCGGGCGGTTTGAGCAGGTTCAGGAACCCGGACAGCGGCGAGTCCATGCCTGGTTAGTCGGCTGCGCCGATGGCCGCGCCCAGCTGTTCGCCCAGCGCGTCGACCGCCAGCCCCACGGCCTCGTCCAGCGTAGAGACGATCGCGCATCCCGACGCCAGCGCGTGGCCGCCGCCGCCGAACCGCCGCGCGACCGCCGCCACATCCATTGGCGGTCTCGACCGGAACGATACCTTGACGCCGTCCGCGCGTTCAGCCGCCAGAACCGCGACCTGCGTTCCCTTGATAGCAATGCCGAAGTCTATCACGCCCTCGGCCTCGTCCTCGCTGGCGCCCGTCTCCCTGAAGTCGGCGGAGCGCAGCCGTATCACGGCCGCCCTGCCGTCGAAGTATGTCTCGACGCTGTCCAGCGCCCGGGCGATCAGGCGCGTTTTCTCCAGCGTGCGCGTTTTGTGCAGACGCTCGGCCAACTCCGCGATATCCGCGCCAGCCTCCACGCACTCGGACGCCGCGGTCAGCGACTCCGCGTCGGTGTTGCGCTGGGAGAAATGCCCGGTGTCGGTAGAAAGCGCGGTCAAAACGCATTCCGCGACGACGGGGTCCAGCCCGATATCAAGCTCGTCGGCCAGGCGCAGCGTCATCGCGCCTGTCGCGGCCGCGTCCTTATCCACCCAGTTCACGCGGGCTATGCCGTCGTTCGTGGCGTGGTGGTCTATCACCAGCGTGTCGCGGGCGTGTTCCAGCAGCGCGGCGCAGTCGCCCAGCCTGTCACGGCTGGAGGCGTCGACCGCGATAACTAGGTCGAACGGCCCGCCCTTCGGGTTCGACCGCGCTATCTCCCTCGCCTCATCCGCGCCCAGCAGCGCGTCCACGCCGGGCAGGAAGCGGTAGAACGCTGGCAGCGGCGTGGGCAGGTACACCTCGGCCCGCTTGCCCAACGTTTCCAGCATACGCTTGAGCGCGAGGGATGAGCCTATCGCGTCGCCGTCCGCGTTGACGTGCGGGATGATGGCCGCGCGGTCCGCCTTCTGGATGAGCCTGGCCGCGTCCTCAACCGTGGCGTCCGGTATCGGCGCGGGCGGCGCGACCTGGCGGATCAGGCTGGCGACGCGCGCGCCGTAGGCTATGTTGTCGTCCGCCTCGAATATCAGCTCGGGAGTGTAGCGCAGCCGCAGCGCGTGTCCCAGCTTCAGCCGGAGGAAGCCTGACGCGCTGCGCAGCGCGTCGAGCATGGGCTGGCGTTTCTCCTCCTCAAGCACGCTGAAGCGGACCTTCGCGTAACGCAGGTCGCGCGTCACCTCCGCGCGCGTGAGGCTGTATGTCCCGCATACCCGCGCGTCGCGCAGGTCCTCCCTTATGATCCGATCCAGTTCCCTGCGCACTTCCTCGCTGATCCGGTCCGCCCGCGCGTATGCCATTGATCCTCCCGCCTATCTATAGTCAACCAACTTGAAAACGCGGCGTCGCCGCGAATCTGTCCGCGTTCTCAAGTTGGGCGGCTATAATCGTTTCTACCTGATAATCTCTTCCTGCGTGAAGCACTCTATCTCGTCGCCCTCTTTGACGTCATTGTACTTCTCCAGTCCAACGCCGCACTCGAAGCCCTGCGCGATCTCCCGCGCGTCGTCCTTGAGGTGTTTGAGCGAGGCGATCTTCCCCTCGAACACGGTGACGTGGTCGCGGAGCAGGCGGGCGTTCGCGCTGCGCAGCATCTTGCCCTCGGTGACGTAGCATCCGGCGATCGTGCCCACGCCCGTAACCTTGAACGTCATGCGCACCTGCGCCTTGCCCAGCGATACCTCCCTGAACTGCGGCGCGAGCAGGCCCTTCATGGCCTTCTCCACGTCGTTTATGGCTTCATAGATAACGCGGTACAGCCGCAGGTCGATGCCCTCGCGCTTGGCCAGGTCGCCCGACCCGGCGTCCGGGCGCACGTTGAAGCCGATGATGATCGCGTTGGACGTGGAGGCCAGCATGACGTCGTTCTCGGTGATCGCGCCCACGCCGCCGTGTATCACGCGCACGCGGACTTCGTCCATCGTGAGCCGTTCCATCGACTGCTTGACGGCCTCCACGGAGCCTTGCACGTCGGCCTTGACTATCAGGTTGAGATCCTTTATCTGGCCCTCGGAGATCTGCGTGAACAGGTCGTCCAGCGAGGCCTTCGCGGATGAGGACTTGACCAGCGCGGTGCGGGCGCGGCTCTTGCGTTCCTCGGCGACCAGACGGCTGAGGCTCGCGTCCTCGACCGCGCTGACCTCGTCGCCGGCGTCGGGCACCTCGCCGAAGCCTATGATCTCAACAGGCGTGGAAGGTCCGGCCTCGTTGACGCGCTGGCCGCGGTCGTTGACCATCGCGCGGACGCGCCCGTAGGATGTCCCGGCGACGACCGTGTCGCCTATACGCAGCGTGCCGTTCTGCACCAGCGCTGTCGCGACGGGGCCGCGCCCCTTATCCAGCCGCGCCTCGATGATAACGCCCCTGGCGCGGCGGTTCGGGTTCGCGCGAAGCTGCGCGAGGTCCGCCACTAGCAGTATCATATCCAGCAGGTTGGACACGCCCTCGCCCGTCACGGCGGATACCGGGGCCATTATCGTGTCGCCGCCCCATTCCTCGGGCACCAACCCGCGGTTGGTTAGGTCCTGCCGGACGCGGTCGGCGTTCGCGCCGGCCTTGTCGATCTTGTTGATCGCCACGATGATCGGGACGCTGGCGGCCTTGGCGTGGCTGATGGCCTCCAGGGTCTGGGGCATCACGCCGTCGTCCGCCGCGACTACTAGCACCGCGATATCCGTGGCCTGCGCGCCGCGCGCGCGCATCGCCGTGAACGCCTCGTGGCCGGGGGTATCAAGGAAGGTGATCTGGCGGTCCTGCGCTGTGACCGTGTACGCGCCTATGTGCTGGGTGATGCCGCCGGCCTCGCCCTCGGCGACGCGCGTCTTGCGGATGTAGTCCAGCAGCGAGGTCTTGCCGTGGTCGACGTGCCCCATGATCGTCACGACCGGGGGACGCTCGGCCAGGCTATCCTCGGCGTCGGTGAAGTCCTCGTCGCTTAGCTGGTCCTCGGCGGTCTTGTCGAGCTTCATCTCCAGCTCCACGCCGAACTCTGAGCAGACCAGCTGCGCGGTGTCGAAGTCCAGCTCCTGGTTGATGGTGGCCATCGTGCCCAGCAGCATCAGTTTCTTCATGATCTCCCCGGCGGACTTGCCGATGCGCTCGGTCAGGTCCTTGACGGTGATCGTGTCGGCCGTCATGTACGCCTTCTCGATGCGGATCGGATCCATCATCTGCTGGGCGGACAGGTCGCGCTTGCGGCGGTTCTTGCCGCCGCGCATTACGTCGTCGTCATGCAGCGGCGATCCCACGTCCCGGGCCAGCTGCTTGCGGTTGCGGGCGACGCGCTCGGGATCGTGCTGGCGCTGGTAAAGCTTCTTGTTGGGGTCGTAGTTGGATACGCGCTCCTTCTCGACCGTGGGCGTGAGTTCCGGGCCCTTCTTGCCGAAGCGTCCCGCGCCCGCGGCCATGGGCGGCCTGCCCGCCGCGCCTGGCGCTCCGGGACGCGGGGCCATGCCTGGGCGGGGCGCGCCAGCCGCGCCGAACGGCCTGGGGGCCGTCGCGCCCGGCATGCCGGGACGCGGGGGCTGGCCGTACGGCCTGGCGACGATGCCGCCCTGACCTCCCATCGGACGCGCTCCCGGCGCTGGGGGCTGACCGTATGGGCGAGGAGTGGGAACAGCCCCCGCGCCCGGCGCGGCGAACGGACGCTGCGGGGGCGGATTCCCGTAAGGCCTCGGGGTCGCGGTGATGGCGACACGCGCGGCTTGCGCCGAACCCGGCTGGATGCCGGGGCGCAACCCGTTCGCGCCGACTGGCGGGGGCGCGGGGCGCGGCGGGGCCTGTATGCCCGGGCGCAATGCCGGGGGCTGGCCGGGAATGCCCGGCTGTGGCGCGGGACGCGCGGCTGACGCGGCTAATCCCGGCGCGGTTGATCCCGGCGCGGCGGTTCCGGTCGGCGCCGCGCTGACGGCTGGCGGCGCTGGCCGCGTGATGAACTGGCCCATGCGGACCGGCTCGGCGGCGTTGGGCCTGGCGGCGTTTTCGGCGGCGCGGGCGGCGGCTCGCTCACGCTCACGCTGGCGGCGCGACTTGCCCTGGCGCGGCTGGTCTCCCGGCTGTCCGGACGCGGCTGGCGCGGTTGGCGCGCCGGTCGGTCCGGTCGCGCCGGACTGCGCGGCGGGCGATGGCTGCGCGGCCTGACGCTCGGGCGGGCGTTGGGCTTGCGCCGCTGGCGCGTCAATCCGCGCCGCTGGCCTGGCGGGATCGGCTGGCTGAACCTGCTGGTCCGGCTTAACCGTTTCGGCGGCTGGCCGTTCCGGTTCGGGCGCGGCTGCCGCGACCGGCTCAACCACGCGCGGCTGCCCGGCTGACGGCGCGGTTTCGGCTTCAGCGGCTGGAACCGCCGCGGCCTCCGCCGCTGGGATCGCCGCCGCCGCGATCGGAGCCTCGGCGGGTTTGACCTCCGGGGCCTGGGCCAGCGTCTGTTCGGCGCTGGCGGCGTCGGCTGCCTCGGACTGGGCGATAATAGCGGCTTCGTCGGGATCCGGCATAATCCAGGCTGTTTTCTGCTTATCCAGCAGCTGCCGATACGCTTCCAGGCGTTGGTCTTCCTTACGTTTTTCCTCAAGTTTGAGGAACTGCGCCTCGATGCGCTTGAGATACTGGAGCGTGTCGTTGGCGGACTTGCGTGTCCGTCCGACGCTCTCCAGCAGCACCCCTGCCGACGTGCCCAGTTCCTTAGCCGCTTCCTGAACCTTGAGTTTCGCCATTATGCGCTCGCACCCCCGCTTTGATTAAGCCTTAATAACCAGTTCCGCCCCTTTTAACGCCGCGCTGAGCGAATCCGCCAGCGATCCCTTCTGTACAGCCGCGACCATGCGGTTGGCCTTGCCTATCGCCTTGCCCAGCATGCCTTCGGGCAGGCGGGACAGAGTCACGTTGCGGTACCCGCACGCGTCGATAAGGCGCTTGCTAGTATTCGGGCCGGTGGCCGCGTCCATCAGCGCGATGGCGGCCTTACCAGCGCGTATCAGCGCGATGGCGCCGTCCTCGCCGCTGGATATCTGCCCGGCTCTGCTCGCCAGGCCCAGCAATCCCGCCGCCCTATCCAGCGGCGGGCGCGTTTGCGCGGACTCACCCATCGGCCATCGCCTTCCTGAGCGACTCGTATACGGCCTCGCTGATGGGCGTATCGAGCGCGCGTTCCAGCTGGCGCTGCTTCTGGGCGCGCGCCAGGCACGCGGCGTCCCGGCACACATACGCTCCGCGCCCGGGGGCCTTGCCGACGCGGTCCAGCGATACCGCGCCCAACGGCGACCTGACCACCCGCGCCAGTTCCTTCTTGGGCTTCATCGCGCGGCAGCCTACGCACATGCGCATGGGGACCTTGCGGGGCCTTGGGCCTTTCTGTTCGGGCAAGCGGGGTCCTCCTTGGCGGGGCGTTACGGGTTATGGTATCCGGCGGCGGCGTAGGCCGCGGCCAGCATAGCGGCCGCTTCCTCGTCGTCCTCGCCGTCGTCCGGCGTCGAGCCGCTCATGAGCGCCTCGGCCTGGCTCTGGTTCTTGATGTCGATGCGCCATCCGGTCAGCCGCGCCGCCAGCCGCGCGTTCTGGCCTTCCTTGCCTATGGCCAGCGATAGCTGGCTGTCGGGGACGACCACGCGGCACACCTTCTCGGACTCGGATATGAACACGTTCAGCACGCGGGCCGGGTTGAGCGCGTTGGCGATGAACTCGGCGGGATCGCTGGACCACTTGATGATGTCTATCTTCTCGTTGTTCAGCTCCGCGACGATGCCCTCGATGCGCGTTCCGCGCGGACCCACGCACGAGCCGACCGGATCGATGGCGGCGTCGGCGGCGTGCACGGCGATCTTGGTGCGGTTGCCCGGCTCGCGGGCGATGGACTTTATCTGCACAACGCCCGACTGGATCTCCGGCACGCCCATCTCGAACAGCCGCTTGACCAGCCATGGGTGGGTGCGCGATACCTTGACCAGCGGCCCGCGCGGGGTCTTGGTGACGTCCAGCACGTATACCTTCATATGCATGCCGACCTTGTACGGCTCGCCGGGTATCTGCTGTGTAGGCTCCAGCACGCCGTCGGTCTGGCCGATCGCCACGTGGAAGACGCGCCCTTCCTGCCGCTCCAGGATCGCCGTGAGCACCTCGTTCTCCTTCTCGGCGAGGGTCTGGTACTCGTTGCCGCGCTCGGCCTCGCGGATGCGCTGCATGATCACCTGTTTGGCGGTCTGCGCGGCGACGCGCCCGAAGTCGCGCGGGGTGACCTCTATCTCCACGATGTCGCCCGGCTCGTAGCCGGACTGTATCTTGCGGGCGTCGTCCACGCTGATCTCCTGGCTGTCGTCCAGCACGCTGTCCACGACTATCTTACGCGCGTAGACGGTCACCGAGCCGTTGTCGCGGTCTATCGAAACGCGCACGTTCTGGGCGCTGGCGGCGTTGCGCTTGAAGTTGCGGCGGTACGCGGACTTGAGCGCCTCCTCGATCGCGTCGAAGAGCACCTCCTTAGCAATCCCTTTCTCCCGCGCCAGAGCGCGAATCGCTTCTATCACTTCGCCATTCATATTCATTACCCCCTGTCAGAATCATCATCTTGAGTATAATCCCCGCCTTGCGGCTCCGCTTCCGCCAGGTCCGCCAGATCCAGCGAGTCCATTGGTATCCACGGCCTCGCGACGGCAATGGCGCGGCGTGGCAGGACGCGCGGGCCTTTGGGCGAATCGATGGCGACAGAGCCGCCGTCCACGGATAAGAGCCTCCCGCGCCAGCGTTTGGCGCCCTGTTCGGCCCTGTACAGGCTGATCTCAATGTCGGAACCGACGGCCCTGGCCCAATCCGCGTCGGTCGCGATAGGCCGGTCCGCGCCGGGGGATTCGACCTCCAGCGTGTCGTAGGCGACCGACTCGACCAGCGGGATCAACGCGCGGTGGAACGCCTCGCAGTCCGCGAGCGTGACGCGGCTCCTGCCCGGCGGGCCGTCCGCGCCGCCCGCGCGGTCGATGGTGACGCGCAGCACGGCGCCGCCTGGCTCGTTGACGAACGCCACGCCTATAAGCTCGTCGCCCAGGCTCCGCGCGAGTTCGGCCAGGCGCGGGGTGAGCGCGGCGGCGGCGGCGTCGCGGGCAGCCTTGTTCGCCGGGGCGCCAGCCGGGGATTTACCCGGGGTCGGAATACGCTTGATGGCGGAAACCCTCCTAATCCAAAGGACCGGAAACCCGATCGGCGGCGGCGCCCATTCGCAACAAAATAGAGCGGGTTCCAACCGCTCCGCTCGCGCCCTGTCCGCCGTGAACCAACCCTGATTCGTCCCTCTATGACAGTATACCACGAAAAATGGAAATTACAAGACCCAATTTTCGTTTGGACGTAATTTTATATAGGCTGGGGTTACGCGGGCGCGCGATCCCGCCTTGACATTTTCGCGGAAGGTGGTATACTAGTTCAGTCACCGCCCGGGCAGGGCTTTGAAGGCGCGTTTACGCGCCGCCCGTCCCGGCGAGTTCGGGCGCTTTGCGTCCATTTTAGGAGGAACACCTTGTACGCAGTCATAGCGACAGGCGGTAAACAGTACCGCGTCCAGGAAGGCGACACCGTCTACGTCGAGAAGATCGACCAGGCGGACGGCTCGCCCGTCACGTTCGACGCGCTGATGCTCAGCGGCGAGGGCGGGACAGTCGTCGGCTCGCCTACAGTCCCCGGCGCGAAGGTCGAGGCCGCGGTCGTCAGCCAGGTGAAGGGCGAAAAGATCATCGTCTATAAGTATAAGGCGAAGAAGAACTACCGCCGCAAGCAGGGCCACCGCCAGCCGTACACCAAGCTGGAGATCAAATCGATCCGCCCATGACGCAGGTGACCGTTTATGTCACGCGGCGGGGCCGGATCATGGGGTATACGGCCGTGGGGCATACCCTCTACGCTGAATCCGGCGCGGATCCGGTGTGCGCGGGCGTTTCTACGCTCACCCAATCCACGGTCAACGCGCTTCAGGGCGTGGCCGGCGTAACCCCGCGCGTGCTGCGCAGGCCTGGGGCGCTCGCCGCGCGGATATCCAGGTCTTCCGGCATGCGCTGGCATGACGCGCAGATAATATTACGCGCGTGCGCGTTCGGGCTGGAACAGTTAGAGCGGCAATTCCCCTCGTTCGTGCGCGTTCGCTACAGGCTGGACGAATCCGGCTCCGCCGGTACTATAAGACGGAAAGAGGCAGGTTATGGCAAACTACATAATGGACGTCGACATTCAATTATTCGCCCATAAAAAAGGCGTAGGCTCCTCGCGCAATGGCCGCGACAGCAACTCCAAGCGCCTGGGCGTCAAACGCGCGGACGGGCAGTTCGTGCTGGCCGGGAATATCCTCGTGCGTCAGCGCGGCACGCATATCCACCCGGGGATCAACGTGGGCATCGGCAGCGACGACACGCTGTTCGCCCGCGCGGATGGCGTGGTGAGGTTCGCCAGGCTCGGGAAGTTCCGCAAGCAGGTGAGCATACTGGAGGCCGCGCCACAGGCGTAGGCCTGGGCGCGGTTTGGTTTGGTCGGAACCATAGTAAACGCGCTGGCGATACTCGCGGGCGGCGGGCTGGGCCTGTTGCTGCGCGGTGCGTCGCCGGAGCGGTTTCGTATAACCATTATGCAGGGCCTCGCGCTGGCCGTGCTGCTGATCGGAGCGCAAGGCGCGTTGAAGACCAACGACCTGATGTGCGTGATAACGAGCTTGGTGCTGGGCGGACTGCTGGGCGAGGCGCTGAGGATCGAGGAACGGCTGGAGGCGCTGGGCGAGTCCGCGCGAAGGCTGTTTGAGCGGATAGGCTCGCGGGGTTTGCCGAAAACGGACGGGCCCGGGCTGCCGTCCACGTTCACCGAGGGATTCCTGACCGCGTCGCTGGTGTACTGCGTCGGCGCGATGGCGATAGTAGGATCGCTGGAGGACGGACTGACCGGGGCGCGCGCCACGCTGTTCGCGAAAGCGTCGCTGGACGGCGTGAGCGCGGTCTTTTTCGCGTCGACGCTGGGGCCGGGGGTCTTGCTTTCCGCGCTGCCCGTGGTTGTGTACCAGGGCGCGATAACGCTGCTGGCGCGGCTGGTCTCGCCGCTGCTGACCGACGCGGTGATGGCGGAGATGTCCGCGGTCGGCGGCCTTCTGATAGTAGGGATCGGCGTGAACCTGCTAGGGGTGATGAAGGTGAGGGTCGGGAACCTGCTGCCGGCGGCGCTGCTGCCGATGGTTTATGTGCCTGTGGCCGCAATGTTCTCGCGTTGACGATTTTGCTTTACATATCGTTCGGGATGGGGTATAATACTAAGCGTGGACCCACTACGGGACAGCCTCTACGATCCTCCCAGGTCTTTGGTGCAATGCCGGTGATCAGGAGCGTTGGGTTGGTGATCATCGGGTTGGGTGCCAAATAGATTTGTTGGAGGATATTGCCATGTATCAGGACAAGACCCTTACCTGCCGCGAGTGCGGCGCGGAATTCGTGTTCTCCGGCTCCGAACAGGCGTTCTACGCCGAGAAGGGCTTCCAGAATGAGCCGGGACGCTGCCCGAGCTGCCGCGCGGTTCGCCGCAACAGCGGAAGCGTAGGACGCTCCGACCGCCAGATGTATGAAGTGGTGTGCGACCAGTGCGGCGTGACGACGCAGGTGCCGTTCCAGCCGCGCGGCGACCGTCCGGTGCTCTGCCGCGAGTGCTTCGACCGCCAGCGCCAGATGAGCAGGTATTGATAGTCAGGTGAACAGTGGGCCGCCGTTTCTTACGGCGGCCTGTTTTGTTGTTAAAAATTGTTTGCCGGGCGCGGTCTGGCTGGAAGAATTCGGTTGTGCGGGCCGTCAATTAATATGGAGCGTTGTTTATACTACCATAGGATGCGGGAAGGGGAAGGAACCATGAGGAAACTGGTTATTGCTCTGATACTGTTATGTGGGTTGATGGCGCGCGCGGGTATTGGGTTGGCTGGCAGCGATTATGGAGATATAATGGCTTACGTCAACGGACGTAACGCGGACAAGGTGCATCTGCGGGAAGGGCCGAGCGCGAGTTCCGCCTCGCTCGGACTGTACTTCACTGGCGCGCCGGTCATATGCGACTCCCCGCCCAACGCGGAGTGGGTATCGGTAAGGATCGGCAGCGAGAGTGGTTACATGAAAGGCAGTTTCCTGTATTATAACGATCCGCTCGATCTGCCGTCCAAACACCTGTCGGCGCGTTCGAAGGTTTTGACCCTTGTCCTTCATAGCGAGCCATCGAACGATGCGGCGATTCTGGGCGGCGTATTCATGAACGACCGCCTCAAAGTGCTCGGCGAGACCAGCGATCACTGGTATTATGTCGAGGCGGAGGGGGCGTTTTTTAAGGAAAAGGTATATGGATATGCGCGTAAGGTCAACGTAAGTCTCAGCGGCCCGGTGTCGATCAAGGCGAAGAAACCGTTTACTAACCTCCCTAAGTTCACATTCTCCAGCGGCGCGGGGGCGTGGTCTGTCATGATGACAGTATATCCGGACGGTACGTTATCCGGCTATTACCATGATAGCGACATGGGCGACGACGGGCCTGGATATCCCAATGGAACGCGGTATGAGCGATACTTTGCCGGGCAGTTCGGCAAAGCGGTGAAGCTCAACGACTATGAGTATTCGCTCAATCTGGATTACATCACCGGTTCCGGCTCCGATGGCGATGAAGCGATTATCGACGGCGTTAGGGTTATAACGAGTGAGATCGGCATCTATATCGGCGACGGCTTCCGGTTGTACCTGCCGGGGAGGAGTACCGCCGACCTGCCGCAAGGCTTTAAGGATTGGACAGGGTTGAGCAATGAAGACCTGACTGGCCGGATGACATTCTATGGCCTGTATAACGTTCGCGGAGACTATGGCTTCCGATCCGATTAATCGCGGTATGGGAATCTATTATTTAAACATAATAATCGCGCCGGACGCAAGCTCCGGCGCGATCGCTTTACTTAAGCTAATCACCCGCCAACGATACCCCGTCGTACGCCACGAACCCCCGTAACAGTCTTACGCTGGTATCGCGTCCGACCTGTCACGCATGGCCTATCCCCCTGTTTGGCAATCTGTTCCAATTAATTGACGGAACGCGGGGATAAAACAATTCAACGTTGGGTAAAATGCTTACGGCTCATAAAGACGGATATTGGCAGTTGAATAATTATAGACCAAGGAGCGTTTCCATGAGTCGGATAAGGACCGATCTGGCGCTGGAGTCCAGCGCGCTGCAGAACGTAACGGGCGAGATCGCGGGCATCCTCATGCGCCAGCAGCAGTTCGGCGAGGTGATGGAGACGGTTGTGGAGATAATCAACGAGCGCGGCGCGAAGGCGCTGGGCCGCTCTATCGGGCGGTATGTAACGCTCGCGTGCGCCGCGCTGTCCGCCGACGAGCTGGAACCGCGCGATGCCCTGGTCTCGCGGCTGCGCCAGACGATCACGTCCATGGTCCCGGGCTGCGGCGACGTGCTGGTGATCGGGCTGGGCAACCGGAAGATCACGGCGGACTCGCTGGGTCCGAAGGTGATCGATAGGGTGATAGTCACCCGGCACATGGGCGAGCAAACCCCGCCCGGGCTGAAGGGGCGGCTGCGCTCGGTCAGCGCGGTAGCGCCGGGCGTGCTGGGCGTGACGGGCGTTGAGACCGCCGAGGTCGTGCGCGGCATAGTCGAGCATATCAAGCCCTGCGCCGTGATCGCCATCGACGCGCTTGCGGCCCGCGAGACGCAGCGCATCTGCACGACCGTCCAGATAGCGGATACCGGCATCGACCCCGGCTCCGGCATAGGCAACCACCGCATGGCGCTCAACCGCGAGACGCTGGGAGTGCCCGTCGTCGCGCTGGGCGTGCCGATGGTCGTCTACGCCGCGACGATCGCCAGGGACGCGCTTTCGCTGCTGGCGGGCGACCTGGGGTTCGACTGCGACAAGCACGCGCAGGCGCTGGACGCGCTGGTCCAGCGGGTGGTTGACGAGCAGCTGGGCGATATGGTCGTCACCCCGCGCGAGGTGGATGAGCGCGTCGCCAACATCGCGGAGGCAGTCGCGCTGGGGATCAACAAGGCCCTGCAGCCCGACCTCCACGAG
Organism: Oscillospiraceae bacterium; assembly: GCA_031270865.1. Lineage (GTDB taxonomy): Bacteria > Bacillota > Clostridia > Christensenellales > Aristaeellaceae > BNUH01. Next base: position 2,724 of record JAISWI010000065.1, on the reverse strand, counting down.
GACGAGATTCCCCTGCTGATGCATTAGCGAAAACGCGGACGGGCTGGTCTAACCATGGACCGCCGCGCATATACTATTACATCATGCTGACCATACGCGCGAATAGTCCGCCATATAGAAAGACCCATCCATGAAAAACCGACATCCCGACCCGTTGACCCGTTGGGACGCGCTGCGGATGCTCACGGCCGTGGCATTATGCGCCGCGGCTGTGTTCGCGTTCCGCTCGCAGGGCGGGTTCTCGCCGGGGGCGCTGATGCCCGACTGGGGTTTGGGCGATCCGGGGGATTCGGCCGTGATCGTCGACGGCACGGCGACATACCCCGCGGAGGAGATGACCGTGCTGTCCGAGAGCGCGGCCGTTGCCGAATACCCGCCATCCCCGGAAACAAGCCCGACCGCCGCGCCCGCGCCGTCCGTAAGGCTGAACCTGCTCGACCCGGAGGACAACGTCACGCTGCGCGATCCCGCCAGCGAACAGCACGCCTCCGATTCCCCCGAGTCCAAGGAGGCCGTGCCCGAGCATGACGTGCGCATCGACACGATCACCCGCAAGCGCGAGGGAGCCTTGCGCGTCCTGATATACCACACACACACCGAGGAGGCGTACACGCCCACGCCGGACTACACCTACCGCACCCACGGCGAGTGGCATACACAGAACCTTGAATGCTCGATCGCGCGTGTGGGCGAGGAGCTGGCGTTCATACTGGCCGAGGAGTACGGCTGGGAGGTCGCGCATGACACGACCGACTATGAGCCGCCAAACTTCGACACGGCTTACGCCAGATCGCTGCAGGGCGTGGCGGCCTATGCCGAGCGCGGCGAGACGTTCGACCTGTATATCGACATGCACCGCGACTCGTATTCCGCCATTCACGCCAGCAACACCGTGACCGTCGGCGGGATCGAGGCCGCGCGGCTGCGGCTGCTGGTCGGCAAGGGCGGCGACTTCGACCAGAAGCCTGATTGGGAACAGAACCTAACGCTAGCGCAGTCCATCACCGATCGTTTGAACGCTATCGCCCCGACGCTGGCCGCGTCTGTCTACCTGTCGCCACGGAATCGATACAACCAGCACGTGTCGACAAACGCGGTGCTGGTAGAGGTGGGCAACAACCTGAATACCATGGAGGAGGCGTTGGCCGTCGTGCCGTTCCTGGCCGAGGCGTTGGACGCGGTTATGGGTGAATAATTATATCTGACTGGCGGATGGTTCCGCCACGCGCTCGCGCTCACGCCGGGTAAGCATCCTCCATTGCGTGATCATGAATGTTATGAAGCATGCCGTGCTGCCCACTACGTCCGAGACGGGTTCCGCGAGGAATACCCCCGCCACGCCCAGCCCGAGCCGGGGCAGCAGCAAAGCCATGGGTATAACGATCGCGCCCTTGCGCAGGAATGAGAAGAATATCGCGTGTTTAGCCTTGCCCAGCGCGAGGAAACCATTCTGCCCAACCATCTGCAGGCTGATCATAAAGAAAAGCGCGAAGTACTGGCGCACAGACTCCGCGCCGTTGGCGACAAGCGCCGCGTCCTGGTTGAACACTCGGATCAGCGCGGCGGGAGCGAGCATCGTCGCGGCCCAAGCCAGTATGGAGTAGGTGAAGCAGCCAACCATCATGAACCGCACAGCGGATTTTACGCGCCCGTAACGCTTCGCGCCATAGTTGAACCCGATTACCGGAGAGGCGGCCTGGGCGAACCCGGAGACGGGCAGCATCACAACCTGCCGGATTGAGTTTACGACCGTCATGATCCCGACATAGAGGTCGCCGCCGAATAAGGCCAGCGCGCTGTTGAGAGTCAGCTGCACCGCGCTCTCGGTTAGGGACATGACAAAGTTGCTGAACCCCAGCGCAAGGACGCGGCGGATAATGGAAGGGTCAGGGCGCATGTCGCGGATGTTAAGGCGGAGTGTGGCGCGTTTGCCAGTGAGGAAGCGGAGCGCCCAAGCAGCGCTGGCATACTGGCTGAGCGCGCTGGCCAAGGCCGCGCCGCGTACGCCGAGGCCGAATACGAATATGAAAAGTGGGTCGAGAAGGGTATTGAGGACAGCGCCGATAGCTATGGTCATCATACCGAATTTTGCGAATCCCTGCGTGTTAATGAAGGGGTTCATGCCGACGGAGATCATTACGGCGGGGGTGCCTAGAAGGAATATTGAGAGGTAAGAGTCGGCGTAGGGGAGGGTGACTTCGCTGGCGCCGAAGGCGGATAGAGCCGGTCTTTTGATGATGAAGAAGAATGTTGTGCATAACGCGCTGAATATTATGAGTAATGTGAATGAATTGCACATGATGCGTTGAGCGCGGGGGAGGTCGCCCGCGCCGCGCTCGATGGCGGCTAGGGGGGCGCCGCCGTTCCCGGCCAGGACAGTGAAAGCGTTTATCAACGTTATGATTGGGAAACATATGCCTAGGCCGGTCAGCGCGTCACGGCCAGTGCCGGGTATGCGTCCGATATACATACGGTCGACGATGTTGTATAAGGCGTTGAGCACTTGGGCGCATATCAGCGGGAAGGCCATACGCAGTATAGCGCGGGGTATGCTGCCCTGCGAGAAGTCGTTGGGGTCCTTCAAAGGTTCAATGGTTGTGTTAATCCGCATCAGCCGCCTCGATTCACACACATGGAGGAACAACTTACCCTGGACACGAGGGTCCAGCGTCACGCTGGACCCTCGTGGCCAGGGTAGATTGTTCCTCCAGGACTTGCCTTGAT
>JAISWI010000077.1 GCA_031270865.1 Oscillospiraceae bacterium | reverse complement strand
CTGGGAAGCCATCTACGGCGACGCGGTTACACCGCCATAAGTAAATCTGGAGGAACAACTTACCCTGGCCACGAGGGACCAGCGTGACGCTGGACCCTCGTGGCCAGGGTAAGTTGTTCCTCCAGATTTACTTATGGCTGTGTAACCGCGTCGCCGTAGATGGCTTCCCAGGCGGCTAGACGCTCGTTGATAATGTCCTGCGCGCCGGAGGCCAGGTAATCCGCCCATGCCGCGTCCCAGACAGCGTCGAAGTCTTCCGGCTTCGCTATGATCGCGTTGTCCAGCATGATGTCGCGCTTTTCCTTCAACGGGTTAGCCATACCCGCTTCGGATACGATCTCCCCAGTCGCTACCTTCTTCGCAACCCTGCCATCCTTCAATGACGCTTCATACGCCTTTACCACTAACGCTGGATCAACCCCCGCGTAGCCCGCGGCGATGGACTCGATCGGCAGATTCAGCCCGTTAATCGTAATCGTGTAATCAATGTTATTGAGGCTGTTCTGAATCCATTCCGGATCAGACCCCTCCTGCCCGGAAATGTTCTGATACGCGCCGTTCTCCAGCACGCGGTGGGTCTTACCCTCCTCGCCCAGCTGCAGGAACATAATCGTATCCGCGCTGCTTATGAAATCGATATACAGCAGCGAAGCTAACGGCTCTTCGTTCGTTCCTGGCAGGAACACCTTCCGGTCGATCGGCTGTGACAGGAACTTCCTATACACCCCAGCGTCGTTCTTGAACGCCGTTACCGACACCCAATCGGCCTCTGGCCCTACCAGCTTATGCAGGTTGCCTGTCCACCCGTTGTCTCCGTCCCTGTACGGCTGGTCCCAGCTATGTATAAGCGAACCAACGTACCCGGCCTTGATCATGTTATCCTCGGTGGTGTCGCCGTCCCCGTACAGCGCGAAATCCTGCCAGATCAGGCCCTCGTTGTACCACTCGTTCAGCTTGCGGATGGCTTCTTTATAGCCCGGGTACATGATGTGCCTGTCGTCGAACCCGTAGACATACTGGTCCTTGTCTGTCATGGAGTCCGGGATAAACGCCGCCGCCAGATGGTCTGCCCGCCAGCCCACATCCTGGCTGGTTGAGAACGGAACCAGCTTATCGGCTTCCTCGCCAAGCAGCAGTTCCGCGTTGTCCTTGAACGCGCGCAGCATGGCCTCGAACTCTTCCAGGCTTGTCGGTTCCTCAAGGCCCAGCTTCTCCAGCCAGTCCTTGCGCGCGAACGTGCCTATTCTGGTGTTGACGGCCAGTTTCGCTTCCAACGCCCACAGTGTCCCGGTGGACGGGTCGCGGTCGTAGTTGACGTTGTAGTCGCCCAGCCAGCCCCACAGGTTCGGGAGCACCGCCGCGTACTTGTCCACATACTCGGCCAAGTCGACTACGCCGCCCATGTTGGCGTACTGCTGGATGGCCGGATAGCTGTATGTTACGCATACATCCGGCGCGTCGCCGGCGGCCAGCAGGTTATTGATCTGGGTATCCTCGCTCCAGCGGTCGACGGGCTGGAACTCTACCTCGATGTTGTGCTTAGCCAGCACGGATTCCTTGATCCACTGCGTCCATTTGTTGTCGTACGCGGTGGTCTTGCCATTATCCAGGCCGCGGTCGAATATCTCGACCGTGATCTTGCGCGTCTCGGTAAAGCGGTACGCGCCGTCCGGCCCGATCTCCAGGCCCGCCTCCGTGAGCAGGGCGCTGTCCGCGGTCTCCGCAATGGCGGCGAATGAGAACAGCGACGCCGTCACCATAACGGCGAGCAGCAGTGAAAGGAACTTCCTCATGTCTTGCACCTCCTTGTTATAATACAATCATCGTCTGCGGGATCAGCCCTTCTCCGCGCCCAGCGTCACGCCGGCGATGAAGTATTTCTGAAGCCATGGGTACACGCACAGTATCGGGATTGTCGCGAACATGACCGTCGCGGCCTTGATCGTATCCGCGAGGCCGGGCATGCTCTCCATCTGTGTGGCGTCGATGCCCTGCGAGCTGTTCATTATCTGGTATAACAGCAGTTGGATCGGCCAGTATTGCCTGAATTTGCTTGATATGAACATCAGCGCGTCTGAATAACCGTTCCACCGCCCGACCGCGTAGAACAGCGCGAGCGTGGCGATCACGGGCGTTGACAGCGGCAGATAGATGTTCACCAGCACGCGGATCGGTCCGGCGCCGTCTATTTCGGCGGACTCGCGCAGGCTCTCCGGTATTCCGTAGAAGAAGCTGCGCATGATGATCATGTTGAACACGCTCAAGCAGTACGGCAGCACGAGCGCCAGCGGGTTGTTCAGCAGCCCCAGGTCCTTTATCAGCAGGTAAGTGGGGATCGTGCCCGCGCTGAAGTACATCGTCAGGATGATGAAGGCGTTGATGACCTTCTTCCCCTTCAGGTTCGGGTAGATCAGCGGGTACGCGCAAAGCGAGGTCATGACCAGCGAGATAACCGTACCCAGCACGGTCATCATCGCCGTCCATAGCAGGCTCCAGGTATAGCGGCTGTCGCTCAGCACGGCGGTATAGGCGGTGAGGTTCAACCCGACCGGCCAGAGCCAGACCTTATTCTTGATCAACGCCTCGGGCGAGGAGAGTGAGCGCACGAGGATATTCACCAGCGGCAGCAGACACACGAGTATCAGCAGCAGGCAGAAGAACGCGACGACCAGGTCGCCTATGCGCTGGGATCTGGATTTGATCACCTACATCAGCCCCCTTTCGCCCATCCGCTCGGCGATCGTGTTCGCCGCGACCAGGAATATCACGCACACCACGGACTGGAACAGCCCGACCGCCGTCGCCAGCGAGAAGTTCATGCTCCTGATGCCAGAGGTATACACGAATGTAGAGATGACGTTTGACACGTCGTTGACGATCTTGTTGGTCAGCGCGTACGGGCGGTCGAAGTCGCTGCCCAGTATGCGGCCCAGGCTTAGGATCAGCAGCACGACGATCGTCGGCTTTAGCCCCGGCAGCGTCACGTGGAATATCTTGCGGAAGCGGCCCGCGCCGTCGACGCTGGCGGCCTCGTACAGTTCCGGGTTGATGCCCGTGATGGCGGCCAGGTATATGATCGTGTTCCAGCCCACGCTCTGCCAGATCCCCAGCAGCACGTATGTGGCGACCCAGTGCCACGATTCGTTAAGGAACGGGATCGGGCCAAGCCCGACGCCGCGCAGGGCCATGTTGACCAGGCCGTTGGTCGGCGCGAACAGCTGCAGCGCCAGCTGCGATATGATGATCCATGACAGGAAGTGGGGCATATACGCGATCGTCTGGGTTACGCGCTTGAAGTTCCTGTACGGCAGCTCGTTGAGCAGCAGCGCGAGCAGTATCGGCGCGGGGAACCCGGCTGCCAGGTCGAGCATGTTCAGCATGATCGTGTTGCGTATCGCGTACCTGAAGTCGCGGTTGTTGAACGCCTTTATGAAGAATTCCCAGCCGTTGTTCTTCGCCCACTGCATCTGCCAGACGTTTTTGGTAATATTATACTGTTTGAACGCGACGAGTATGTTCGCGATCGGCAGATACTTGAATATGGTGAAATACGCCAGCGGCAACGCCAGCAGCAGGTACAGCGTCCAATACCTGCGCATATATGCCATGCCAGCGCCTGGCTTGGGTCTGACGCGAAGGGCGGGCGATCGTACCGCTGCGTTCATCCGTATCACTCCTCATGTTGGCGTCGCGGGGTATCGCCTCCCCGGACAGGCAAAGCAAAGCCTCGCGTTTCAATCCGAAACGCGCCATAAAACGTTTTCTATACCGATTATACCATATAGGGCTGCCCGTGTAAAGCATTGTGCGCAACTTTTTTTACATTGCCAGGCAGCGTCGTGATACGCGGCGGGCCGGCGCGTTGGCGGGTCTTGGCTATTGACAACCGCGCCCCGTTGTGGTATATATGGGTCGTTGTGCGCCTGTAGCTCAGCAGGATAGAGCGATCGCCTCCTAAGCGGTAGGCCCCGGGTTCGAATCCCGGCAGGCGCGCCAACGTCCCCTGAATCGGAACCGGAGTTGGGTTAACTTGGGTTTTTCCACCATTCACCCTGCAGGTCAACGGAGAACAGGTATCCGGCATGGGCCGTCTCCCCACTGTGGGACGCGCCGCCAACGCAGAGGTTTTCCGGATTGTACTCGCCCCCGTCGGAACGGTCGAACCGAACCTCAGCGGTCCAGTAGTTGTCAGGGTATGGGATGAGGACATCCTCGCCCAGGATGGTGTTGCGGGTTACGTCGTACATCACGTCGCTGTCGAAGCCTTCCGACTTATGCAGAACGGCGTCGCTGCCGCCTTTGAATACCGCGAACGCGAATTGGCGAAGGTATGGTGAGCCGGGAGCGTCCGACCACTCCGGCGAGTCAGGCGAAAGGAAGTCGATATACTCGAAACCATCCGGCGCGGGCGCGCCGGGTTTCATGAACCGGCCCCAGAAGCCGTGCCAGCGTTCCGCGTCCACTTGTTTTCCATAATGGTGCTGGAACAATAAGTCATAGTCGAAGCCCGACGCGTGTTCCGGCATCGCGTCCAGTACGCGAGCAGCCTCCGCCCGCGTGTCAGGGACGGATTCGTCGAGTTCCTTGCCGACGAACCGGAACGCGGGCAGCGTCCGGTATTCGAAATAGATCAGCTCTACGCCGGCGTTGGCCAGTTGCCTTTTTACCGCGTCCGGCATGAACAAAGACCACTGAATACGGTTGTCAGTACTGCTGACGTTGGAAACGTACCGGCAAACCTTTTCGCGGACGGCGCGGTCGCGGAGCGCGGAGAAGTCAGTGACAGAAGGGTCAACACACTCGTTAAGCCAAAGGTCGCTGGCATGGCTGCCCGGGAACTGCTTGGACATGTCCTCAAGGGCTGAAAGCGCGGCCGGGTTGACTACGCCGGGATGAGCCGCGTCAAGGCGTTTCAGGTATTGGAGCAGGTTGTTGCGGTAATAGCCGACAAGCAGCAGGCCGCGCTGCTTAAGGTAAGCTTCGTGGGAGGTTAGGGTTTGCCACTCGCTGTCGTTCAGCAGCCATTTGCACATCGAGGTATACGCCGCTTCGTTCAGAGGGTAGGTGATGTCGTTCGCCGTAACGGGTTTAGAGCGGGCGGCGCGGTAGAAACCCGCCCAGCCAGCGATGTGTGTGTAAGCTGGTAAGCCGGTAAGACGTTCGCCCGTTTTGTCTCCGACAATGAGGATGCCCCGGCACGTGTCGTACCAGGAGGATGTATAGGTTTGGCCTTTTTGGTAAGAGTTAATAAATAAACCGTCGCCGTCATCGTAGTATCCAGTGATTAGGCAAGCGTAAGCGTCGGTGACAAGCCCGAAGCCGACGACAGGTCGCCCGGAGTCGATAGAGGATTTGATCTTACTGATATAGGATGGTTTGGAGTAGGCGCGGTCCGCTGAGTCGGTATAGGCGGGGCGTTGGTCCTCGGTGAAGTATTCGCTTTTGTAACCAAGCGCGGCGAATGTTCGAGTAGGAATATCGGGGATTACGCTGACTTCGTCACAGTCAGAGTTGAACTTCCAAGGGAAACATAGAGCGACGCCGGATAGCGAGATAAGCTCGTCCTGCGCGATAGGGTCGCCAAGATAATCGAGAAGACGCATAACCGCGCCGATGTAACAGACAGGGGAGGGGTTGCCGTAAGACATCTCCGGAATGCCGGATAGGATTTTTATATCGTTCATCGGACGCTCCTTACGTTTATTTTTGTGTTAATTGTACCATACTTAACTGGGAATTGCAAGCAAACGCGGGGCATGGAGGAACAACCTACCCTGGCCACGAGGGTCCAGCGTCACGCTGGTC
>JAISWI010000029.1 GCA_031270865.1 Oscillospiraceae bacterium | reverse complement strand
ACCCCGCAAGGGGGTTTCACCCCCCTTGACCCCCTGACCAGCGTGACGCTGGACCCTCGTGGCCAGGGTAGGTTGTTCCTCCAGGCGGCCTAACCCCTTAATATGCCCGCTGCGGCGGCGCCCACGCTTAGCCCGCACGCCTTCCCCAGCGAAGCCATATCGTCAACCTCTATGACGGGCACGCCGACCTTCTCGCAAGCGTCCGCCACTGGACGCGTCACAAACGGATCGGCATCCCTGGCGACATACGCCACGACCAGTTTCCCTTCGCGGACTCCACGCAGCACCTGCCTGGAGCCCGCGGCCCTCGACACCGCGCGGGCGAGCCGATCGACCATACCGAGCGCCCCCATCCCCATGTTCCCACGGGTTTTCGGTGACCATCAATGCAAACCCTAGTATTCTACCATACCCGGGCATGGTTTGTCAAGTATAATCTCTCGCCTGCCGCCGATTAATATGCCTCCCTAATCTCGATATTCTTATACCGTTTCATCCCGGTCCCCGCCGGAATCAGTTTCCCTATGATAACGTTCTCCTTCAATCCTACCAGCGGGTCGACCTTCCCCTTGATGGCGGCCTCGGTCAATACCCGCGTAGTCTCCTGGAACGACGCTGCCGACAGGAACGATTCCGTAGCCAGCGTAGCCTTAGTAATCCCTAGCAGCACGCGCTTGGCGACCGCGGGCCTTCCGCCCTCCATGATCGTGCGCTCGTTCTCGCGCTCGAACCTGAAGATATCGATCAGGCTGCCGGGCAGCAGGCTCGTATCCCCGGCGTCCTCAACCCGCACCTTCCTCAGCATCTGGCGCACGATAACCTCTATGTGCTTATCGCTGATGTCCACGCCTTGCAGCCTATACACCATCAGCACCTCGCGCAGCAGATACTCCTGCACGGCCTTCACGCCCAATATCCTTAACAGGTCGTGCGGGTTGATGGCGCCCTCGATCAACTCGTCGCCGGCGGAGACGTGGTCTCCATCGTGGACCTTCAGGCGGCTTCCGTAGTTTATGGGATACGTCTTGCGCTCGTCGTCCTCCCCGGTCACGATGATCTCCTGTTTCTTCTTGGTCTCGCCCATCGACACGAACCCGCTTATCTCTGATAGCGTCGCGTCCCTCTTAGGCTTCCTGGCCTCGAACAGTTCCTCGACGCGCGGCAAGCCCTGCGTGATGTCGTCGTCGCTGGCAACGCCGCCGGTGTGGAAGGTACGCATCGTCAGCTGTGTGCCAGGCTCGCCGATGGACTGCGCCGCGATAACCCCGACCGCCTCGCCTACGTCCACGTCAAAGCCCGTGGCCAGGTTCGCGCCGTAGCACCTGGCGCAGACCCCGCTCTCGTTGCGGCAGGTCAGCACGGACCGTATCGTCACCTTCGTCAGTCCCGCGTCCATGATGGCGCGGGCGTGCTCATGGTTGACGCGCTCGTTGAGGCGTACTATCACTTCCCCGGTTTGCGGGTTTATGATATCTTCCGCCGCCGTGCGTCCTAGTATGCGTTCTTCCAGGCCCTCGATCTTCTCGGAGCCGTTCATGATATCCGATATCGCGATGCCGCGCACTGGTTCGCCCCTCGTCTCGAAGCAATCGATCTCGCGCACGATCATCTCTTGCGACACCTCTACCAGACGCCGGGTCAGGTAACCGGAGTCCGCGGTGCGCAGCGCGGTATCGGCCAGCGACTTGCGCGAGCCGTGCGACGAGATGAAGAACTCCAAGACCGTCAGCCCCTCGCGGAAGTTGGCGCGGATGGGCAGCTCGATGATCCTGCCGGACGGCGAGGCGATCAGCCCGCGCATCCCGGCCAGCTGGCTTACCTGGTTTATGGATCCTCTCGCGCCGGAGTTGGTCATCATGCGGATCGGGTTGAGATCGTCCAGCACGTCCATGAGCCGTGCCTTGAGCGCGGCGTTGGTATTCTGCCACACGTCCACGACCGCGCGGTAACGCGCCTCGTCGTTCATTAGCCCTTCGCGGAACAGCCGGTCGATGCGCGACACCTTCGCGTCGGCGTCGGCGAGCATCTTCGCCTTCTCGGGCGGTATCACTATGTCGGATACCGAGAACGTGATCGCGCCGCGCGTGGAGTATGTGAAGCCCAGTTTCTTTATCTCGTCGAGCACCTGCGCGGTGAGTGTCACGCCGTGGGCGCGGTAGCAGCTGTCGACGATCTTCTTGAGATCCTTCATGCCGACCAGGAAGTCAATCTCCAGCTTGAACGCGTCGTCTAGCGTCTCGCGCTTGACATATCCCATGTCCTGCGGAACGGCTTGGTTGAACAGCAGCCGCCCCAGCGTGGTCTCTATCAGGCGGATATGCCGCTTGCCCTGCCACGTCCGCTCGACGCGCACCTTGACCATCGCCTGGAGCGACAGATCGCCGCAGCGGTACGCCATGACCGCCTCGTCCTCGGAGGAGAATATCTTGCCCTCGCCCTTTGATCCCTTGTGGATGATCGTCAGGTAGTAGCAGCCTATGACCATGTCGTGGGTTGGGGAGATGACGGGCTTGCCGTCCTGGGGCTTTAGGATGTTGTTCGCGGCCAGCATCAGGAACCGCGCCTCGGCCTGCGCCTCCATGCTCAGCGGGACGTGCACGGCCATCTGGTCGCCGTCGAAGTCCGCGTTGTAGGCGGTGCACACCAGCGGATGCAGTTTGAGCGCCTTGCCCTCCACCAGCACCGGCTCGAACGCCTGTATACCCAGGCGGTGGAGCGTCGGGGCGCGGTTGAGCAGCACGGGATGCTCGCGGATCACGTCCTCCAGTATATCCCAGACCTCGGGCTTGACGCGCTCGACCATGCGCTTGGCGGACTTGACGTTGTGCGCGAACCCGCCGGACACCAGCTTCTCCATGACGAACGGCTTGAACAGCTCTATGGCCATTTCCTTTGGCAATCCGCACTGGTAGAGCTTCAGTTCCGGCCCGACCACGATGACGGAGCGGCCGGAATAATCCACGCGCTTGCCCAGCAGGTTCTGGCGGAAACGCCCCTGCTTGCCGCGCAGCAGGTCGGAGAGCGACTTGAGCGGGCGGTTGCCGGGTCCGGTGACCGCGCGTCCCCTGCGCCCGTTGTCTATCAGCGCGTCGACGGCCTCCTGGAGCATGCGCTTCTCGTTGCGGACGATGATGTCCGGGGCGCCCAGTTCCAGCAGGCGCTTGAGGCGGTTGTTGCGGTTGATGACGCGGCGGTAGAGGTCGTTGAGATCGCTGGTGGCGAAGCGGCCGCCGTCCAGCTGCACCATCGGGCGCAGCTCTGGCGGAATGACGGGCACCACGTCCATGATCATCCATTCGGGCCTGTTGCCGCTGGTGCGGAACGCCTCGACCACCTCCAGGCGTTTTACCGCGCGGGCGCGTTTCTGGCCCTCGGTCTCGCGGCCCTTCTCCTTTTGTTTGAGCAGCTCTATCTCCTCGCGCAGACGCGAGGACAGCGCGTCCAGGTCCAGCGACTGCAGCATCTCCTTGACCGCCTCGGCGCCCATGCCCGCGCGGAACCGCGCCCCGTACTTATTCAGGCATTCCTTATACCGCTGGTCGGTGACCAGCTCATACTTCTTCAGCTCTGTATCGCCCGGGTCCAGCACGATGAAGGACGCGAAGTACAGCACCTTTTCCAAAGACCTCGGGGATACGTCAAGCAGCATTCCCATACGGCTGGGTATGCCCTTGAAGTACCATATGTGCGAGACGGGCGCCGCCAGCTGGATATGCCCCATCCGCTCGCGGCGAACCTTCTGGCGCGTGACCTCAACGCCGCACTTGTCGCATATGATGCCTTTGTAGCGCACGCGCTTATACTTGCCGCAGTTGCACTCCCAATCCTTCTGCGGCCCGAATATGCGCTCGCAGAACAACCCGTCGCGCTCCGGCTTGAGCGTGCGGTAGTTGATGGTCTCGGGCTTGGCGACCTCGCCGTGGGACCAGTCCCGGATCTTATCGGGCGAAGCCATGCCGATCTGGATGGAGTCCAGGTTCGTGAGTTCTATCAAGGCGCTGCCTCCTTATGCCGGAAATCAGTCGGCCGTTCCGCCGCCCGCCCCTTCGGGCAGGTCGTCGTCCAGGCCCAGGTCGATCAGGTCGCCCATGGAGTCGTCAAGGTTATACAGGTCGTCAAGGGCGAGATCGTCCAGGTCGTCCTCGTCCTCCTCGTCCAGCTGCGGCGGGGTTTCCAACAGGTCCTCGCTGCCGGCCAGGTTGACGTCCAGCGGCTCCAGGTCGTCGTCGTCGGTCTCGCGTATCTCAATGACCTGCTTATCCTCGCTGAGGACCTTGATATCCAGCGCGAGGGACTGCAGCTCCTTAATCAGTACCTTGAACGATTCGGGCACGCCCGGCTCCGGGATGTTCTTGCCCTTTACGATGGCCTCGTACGTCTTGACGCGTCCGACCACGTCGTCTGACTTGACGGTCAGTATCTCTTGGAGGGTGTTGGCCGCGCCGTAAGCCTCCAGCGCCCAGACCTCCATCTCCCCGAACCGCTGCCCGCCAAACTGCGCCTTGCCGCCCAGCGGCTGCTGCGTGACCAGCGAGTATGGTCCCGTCGACCGCGCGTGGATCTTATCGTCAACCAGGTGCGAGAGTTTAAGTATATACATATAACCGACGGTGACCTCATTCTCGAACGCCTCGCCGGTGCGCCCGTCGTAGAGGATGGTCTTGCCGGTGGGGTTAAGCCCGGCGGCCTTGAGCGCGTCGTCTATGTCGTCCTTGCTCGCGCCGTCGAAGACGGTGGTCGCCACGTGCCAGCCCAGCGCCTTGGCCGCCATGCCCAGGTGGACCTCCAGCACCTGCCCGATGTTCATCCGGCTGGGCACGCCCAGCGGGTTGAGCACGATCTGCAGCGGCGTGCCGTCGGGCAGGAAGGGCATATCCTCCTCGCGCATGATGCGGGATATGACGCCCTTGTTGCCGTGCCGCCCGGCCATCTTGTCGCCCACGGATATCTTTCGCTTCTGGGCGATGTACACGCGCACCATCTTGTTGACGCCAGGGGATAGCTCGTCGCGGTTCTCGCGGGTGAACGTCTTGACGTCCACGATGATCCCATATTCGCCGTGGGGCACGCGCAGGGACGTGTCGCGCACCTCGCGGGCCTTCTCACCGAATATCGCGCGGAGCAGCCGCTCTTCCGCGGTCAGCTCGGTCTCGCCCTTGGGCGTGACCTTGCCGACCAGGATGTCGCCCGCGCGGACCTCCGCGCCTATGCGGATCACGCCGGACTCGTCCAGGTCGCGCAGCGCGTCCTCGCCGACGTTGGGTATGTCGCGGGTGATCTCCTCGGGGCCTAGCTTGGTGTCGCGGGCCTCGGTCTCGTACTCCTCTATGTGGATGGAGGTGAAGATGTCCTCCTTGACCAGCTTCTCGCTGATCAGGATGGCGTCCTCGTAGTTGTAGCCCTCCCATGTCATGAAGCCCATGAGTATGTTCCGGCCCAGGCCGATCTCGCCCTTCTCGGTGGATGGACCGTCCGCTATGACCTGTCCGCGCTCTATCCGCTCGCCCGCGCTTACTATCGGGCGTTGGTTGATGCACGTGCCCTGGTTGGAGCGGGTGAACTTATGCAGGCGGTACTGGCGCAGCGAGTGATCCGCGCCCCTTACGCTGATCTGTTCCGCGCTGACGCGCTCGACCACGCCGTCCTCATTGGCGATAACCACCACGCCGGAATCCCGCGCGGTCTTATACTCCATGCCCGTGCCGATGATGGGCGCCTCGGGAATCAGCAGCGGCACGGCCTGGCGCTGCATGTTCGAGCCCATCAGCGCTCTGATGGCGTCGTCGTTCTCCAAAAACGGGATCATGGCCGTCGCGACCGACACGACCTGCTTGGGGCTGACGTCGATGAAGTCCACCTTGTCGCGCGGGACCGCGGTGATCTCCGCCTTGATGCGCGCGGCCACGCGCTCGTTGATGAAATGGCCCTGCTCGTCCAGCGGCTCGTTCGCCTGCGCGACGACGTACTTGTCTTCCTCGTCCGCGGAGAGGTATACTATCTCGGGCGTGACGGTCCGCGCCGCGCGGTCTACGCGGCGGTATGGCGCCTCGATGAAGCCATACTCGTTTATCCGCGCGTACGTGGCCAGCGATCCGATAAGCCCGATGTTCGGGCCTTCGGGGGTTTCAACCGGGCAGATGCGCGAGTAGTGCGAATAGTGCACGTCGCGGACCTCGAAGGACGCCCGCTCGCGGTTCAGCCCGCCCGGGCCCAGCGCGGAGAGGCGGCGCTTATGGGTAAGATCGGCCAGCGGGTTGGGCTGGTCCAGGAACTGGGACAGCTGGCTCGACCCGAAGAATTCCTTGATCGCGGCGGAGACCGGGCGTATGTTGATAAGCTCCTGCGGGCGCGTGTCGTTGGTATCCTGGATGGCCATGCGCTCCTTGACCACGCGCTCCAGGCGCGACATGCCGATGCGTATCTGGTTTTGCAGCAGCTCGCCCACCGAGCGGACGCGACGGTTGCCCAGGTGGTCGATGTCGTCGGTGTGGCCCACGCCGTAGTTTAGCCCGATCAGGTAGTTGATGGACGCCGCGATATCGTCGACCATTATGTGTTTGGGCACCAGCTGGGAGATATTCTCCTTGACCAGCTGGCGCAGCTGCCCATCGTCCAGCCCGTCCAGCTCGACGTGCTTTAACAACTCGCGCAGCGTGGGCAGGTGGACCTTCTCCACGATCCCCGCCGACGCCGGCGGGAAGGGCAGCCACTTCGACGCGTCTACGAAGCAGTTGCCCACTATGCGCAGCCTGTGGCCGTCGACCATCGCCTCGGCGGAGGCGACGCCCGCGTCCTCGATGGCCCGCGCGGTTTCCGGGCTGACGCGCGAGCCTTCCTCGGCCAGAACCTCCCCGGTCTCCGGGTGGATGATGGCGGACGCGGCGATCTGGCCGGACAGCCTCGCGGCCAGCGAGAGCTTCTTGTTGAACTTATGCCGGCCCACGCGCATCAGGTCGTAGCGCTTCGGGTCAAAGAACAGGCTGTTGAGCAGGCTCCGCGCCGAATCCACCGTCGGGGGCTCGCCGGGGCGGAGGCGGCGGTATATCTCAAGCAGGCCGTCCTCCTCGGTCTTGCTGTCGTCGTCGCGGGCAATCGTGGCGGCCAGGCGGTCGTCCTCACCGAACAGGCGGGATATCTCCGCGTCCGTGCCGTAGCCCAGCGCGCGCAGTATGATCGTGATGGGCAGCTTCCTCGCGCGGTCCACGCGCACCCACATCACGTCGTTGCTGTCGGTCTCGTATTCCAGCCACGCGCCCCGGTTGGGGATCAGCGTCGCGCTGTATAGCAGCTTGCCCGCCTTGTCCCGCGAGGCGGTGTAATACGCGCCGGGGCTGCGCACCAGCTGGCTTATGACGACGCGCTCCGCGCCGTTGATGATGAACGTGCCGTTGTCCGTCATCAGCGGGAAGTCGCCCATGAACACGTCGGACTCCTTGATCTCGCCCGTTTCCTTATTCTTAAGCCTGACGAACACCTTAAGCGGCGCGGCGTACGTCAGGTCGCGCTCCTTGCATTTCTCAACGGAGTTCTTGGGCTTGTCGTCCAGCGAGTAGTCCACGAACTCCAGCACGAGGTTCTCGCTGTAGTCGGTGATGGGCGACACGTCGGCCAGCACCTCCCGCAGGTCCTCCTTGAGGAAGCGGTGGTATGAGTTCTTCTGAACCTCGATCAGGTTCGGCATCTCCAGCACTTCCGCTATCCGCGAAAAGCTGACCCGTTCACGCAGTTTTCCCATAGGCACCTTGTGAATCACGGAACCCCCCCTCTCCATTGCGGCGCGTCCGCGCCGATCGTTACCACCTGGGAAAAAAATTCCAGCCCGTTTACTCAAAGCGCCGATTATCGTTGCGCCGGGTAAAAAATCCGGCCCGTACCGCGCGCAAACGCCCCCTCCCCTATTGCCACGCGGCGCGAACTGGTGTAGAATCATGTCAGAGCGTCACGAAATATGCACCTTGGGAGCATAGAATCTCCCAAACTGGTGCAATTTTAAATGATAGCATACTTCGTCCAGCCTGTCAATAGGGCCGGGCGGGAAATTTTTTTGGAAAACCGGACAGGGAGGACAGCATGCCCAGCCAAACCGCGCCCAACCCAGCCGTCCCAGCGCCTAACCCCCAGTCCCGCGAGCGCGGGACCGCCATCGCCCAGATGCTCGCCTGCGCCGCGCTGTGGTCGGTCGCGGGGATATTCATCAAGTCGATACCGTGGAACCCGATGGCCATCGCTGGCGGGCGCAGCCTGATCGCGGCGGGCGTGGCATACGCGTTCATGCGCTGGCGCGGCATGCGCTTTACCGTTAACAGAGGCTCCGCGCTTAGCGGGGTTGTGCTGAGCCTGACGTTCCTCACGTTCGTAGCTGCCAACAAGCTTACCACCTCGGCCAACGCGATCGTGCTGCAGTACTCCGCGCCGGTGTATATATTGGTTATATCGGCGGTGGTATACCGCCAGCGGTTCAGGCGGTCGGACTACGTCGTGGTCGCGGTCACGCTGGGCGGGATCGCGCTGTGCTTCGCGGACAGGCTGGGCTCGGGGAACCTGACGGGGAACATGCTCGCGCTGGCCAGCGGGCTGTTCTTCGGCGGGATGTTCCTGACCTCGGGCCGGACCGACGGGGACTCGCGCATGTCGGGGATCGTGCTGGGGCACCTGCTGACCGCCGCGATCGGCCTGCCGTTCCTGTTCCTGACGGCAAGCCCGCTGACTGGCGCGGCTGTCCGGAACATGCTGGCGCTTGGCGTATTCCAGCTGGGCGCGCCCTATGTGCTGTTCGGGCTGGCGGCGGGGAAGTGCCCGCCGCTGGCCGCGTGCCTGCTGGGGATCGTCGAGCCGATACTAAATCCGTTATGGGTATATATATTCGATGGCGAGGCCCCCGGACCCCGGGCGCTGGCCGGGGGAATAATCGTAATCGCGGCTGTGACGGTCTGGACGATCAGGGGAAGCGGGTCTGGCCGGGAGGCCGGGCGGTAACAATCGGTAACGCGGTTTGCCCGACGCCCATATAATGTTTTGTAAACCGACAGGAGCGCGAGTATTACGAACGCGGCGGCATTCAGCCGCCCGCGTTTGTTTTGAAATGAGGCGTATCCATGCTTGTAACGATTGATAACATGAAGTTTGACTTCATCCCGGAGGCTTCGAGTTATATCAATCCGAATATTGGAAAGTCGGATAAATTCTATATTATTAACCGTAAAGACACGCCAAGAGGAGGCTTTTTTAGCAACTATACCGTTGTTTGCGCGCATATATTATACGCCCTCAAGAATTCGCTGATTCCAATAATAGACTTTCAGAGCTATAGAACTCTTTTCAATGAATCTGATAGCATTAATGGAACAACAAACTCATGGGAGTATTATTTTGAACAACCCACTAATAAAACGGTAGAATATGCGTATAGAGCGAAGCACATTCTGTCAAAAGGCGTGTGCTATAGGACTGGATTGCCCTTTCAGCAGAAAAGGGATGGATTTTTTCTAGACACGCTAAAAAACGCGGTGACGAGCAGTATAATCACCAACCTGATAAGGCCTAATGAAGTGACAAGGACTGCGCTGAAAAAGGATGAGGAACTGCTGTCAGGCGCGACCTCATCCGTAGGAATACACGTAAGGGGCACTGACCGGCGTTGTGTCGATAATGATTGGGATACAAAAACCTGCGTGAGAAGCGTGTATATTAAAGAGCTGGACTCTTATCTAAGCCGCCATTATGTCGACAGGATATTCTTAGCCTGCGATGAACTGGATACAGTCAAAGCGTTCGAGCAAAGGTACGGAGAACTTCTCGTATACAACGATGTCCTCCGGGCTGCGGGAGAGACCATCGTGGGCATTCACTACACCGCCAGCAGCAGGGTCAACAACAACTACCTGCTGGGGCTTGAGGTGCTGCGTGACGCCTATATGCTCTCAAAGTGCGACGCGCTCATTTTCGCCAACTCCAGCGTAGCGGCGGGGGCGATCATGATAAATGGCAACAAGTATAAGGAAAGGATATATGTTCCAGCCGCGTCTTATAAACCAGCCCAGCAGAGGATTCACAGGAGGCAAATAACTGCCAGGAAGCCTATCTACCGTCGGAATCGGTGACGCGGACCGCCCCAACCGCCATGGCCAGCCCCGCGCGGAAGCGTCGGGGCTGGCCTATGCCGCTGGATCACTCCGTCCTTAGCGCTACGACCGGATCCTTCTTCGCGGCCATCCTGGACGGGATAAGCCCCGCGATGAACGTCAGGACCATGCTGATCGCTATCAGGCCCACCGCGCCGGCAGTGGGCAGCTGAGCGGCGTTGCTTATAGTTGACAGGTTCTCGATGATTATGTTGGCGGGTACGCACAACAGCAGCGTTATCCCAACGCCCAGCGCCCCCGCGACAAACCCCACTATCAGCGTCTCGGCGTTGAACACGAGGGATATGTCGCCCTTGCTCGCGCCGATGGAGCGCAGCACGCCTATCTCCTTCGTCCTCTCCAGCACTGATATGTATGTGATTATACCTATCATGATGGATGAAACGACCAGCGATATCGCCACGAACGCTATCAGCACCGTGCTGATCCCACCGATCACGCTGTCGACGGAGCTCATCAGCATCGCGGTGAAGTCGGTATATTGTATAACCTTCCCATCCTCGCCGGCGTCGGACATGTCCTTGTTGTACTGGAGAATAGCCTCGGTGACGACTCCCTTCGCCTCGAAGCTGTTCGGGTATATGCGTATCGCGGACGGGCGCGCGTCGTCCGACACCCCAATCCTCGCCAGATTCTCGGCGTAGGTGGCGGATGAGGACTGCTGATCCATGTAGCGCGATGCCAACGCCTGCTGCTGAGAGGGCGGCAGCGCGGCCAGCTGAGCCTTCTGCGACTGGGTCAGCGGCAGCCTATCGAGCGTTTCGGGGTCGGACAGGTCGAGCGTGGGCGCGGCCTGGCCCGCGGTCTGGAACAATCGCCCGGTAAACACGTCGGTATCGGGGTTATCCATCTGTTCGACCGCTATCGCGCTGGAGCGCGTGGATTCCTTCACGTGGTCGAGCAGCGCGGACGTGTACCCGACTACGCCGCTGACAGACATCATCCCGCCGCTGGATTCCTGCCGGACCACGCCCACCACGCGCAATGCCTCCGCGTTTTCGATCACGCCGGACATGAACGCGTCGTCCGAACTTCGGTCAGCCCAGCCTGTTTCGGTTTTCGCGAATACCGCCGACTGGGGCGTGAGCTTGAACGTCAAGGCCATCAGCTCCTCATAGGTAAAGACCTCCGCCTCGACGCCCAAATCCTTGCCGGACGAGGTGTCCAGCATCAGCCGCTGAAGCTCGTCCGGATCGCGCAAACCCAGCGAGAACAGCATGTAGTCGCTTATCTCGTTATATTGGTCCACTATCACGACGACCTCATCCCAGGCCTCGGGCAGCCGTCCGGCCAGCGTCGTGTACTCCTCGTCGAGCGCGGCCCTGCTGTCGGACAGGCGGACCCACGCGTCCGTGCCGCCGCTCATCATGGAGGACATCGAACTCATCGAGCCCATGCCGGACATGCCCGACGCCCCGGATGGCGCCATCTGTTCCATGATAACGCTGGGTTCCAGGCGAACGGGACCGCCCGATGTGTCCGGCTTGTAGACTATCAGCGGCGTGTCGTACTGGTATTGTATCTCCCGCGCCTCGGTTTGGATCGTCTCGCTGCCGTCCAGGAACGCCTTGAACGAGGCGAGGTCGTTGGAATTCATCTGGCTGGCCACGCTCTGCAGCATGCGGCCCATCACGTCCTTGGAGTAGACCATGTCCAGGTCATGGCTGCTCGAGTCCTGCCTAAGGCTCGCGGCGGTGGAGAGCAGCGTTCCCATCTCCATCGCGCTGGATTGGATTATGATGGGATAACTGGACATCGTGTCGCGCTCGATGCCCGCGATGTACGCCCGCATCCCGCTGGACAGCGAGAGAATCAACGCTATGCCGATGATCCCGATGCTCCCGGCGAACCCGGTCAGTATCGTCCGCGCCTTCTTGGTCAGCAGGTTGTTGAGGCTTAGCCCCAGCGCGGTCGCTATCGACAGCGGGCTTTTCTTGTTGCGCCGCTCCTTCAGTTTGGACGACGGGTCACGCTCGTTGGCCCGCGGCGATTGCGGGATGGGGTTTGTGTCGCCGACAATACGCCCGTCAAGCAGCCGTACAACCCTGCTGGCGTAGCGGTCCGCCAGTTCCGGGTTATGCGTGACCATGATCACCAGCCGGTCGCGCGATATTTCTTTGAGTATCTCCATTATCTGGACGCTGGTTTCGGTATCGAGGGCGCCGGTCGGCTCGTCGGCAAGCAATATCTCCGGGTTGTTGACCAGGGCGCGGGCGATGGCCACGCGCTGCGTCTGCCCGCCGGAGAGCTGGTTGGGCTTCTTGCGCAGCTGGTCGGACAGGCCTACGGACTTCAGCGCGTCGGCCGCGCGCGCGCGGCGTTCGCTCTTGCTCACGCCCGAGAGTGTCAGCGCAAGCTCCACGTTCGAAAGGACGGTCTGGTGGGGGATGAGGTTGTATGTCTGGAACACGAACCCGACCGCCTTGTTTCTATAGATATCCCAGTCGCCGTCGCGGTATTCCTTCGTGGAGACCCCGTCGATGTTGAGATCGCCGGACGTATACCTGTCCAGCCCGCCGATGATGTTGAGCAAGGTTGTCTTGCCGCACCCCGACGGTCCCAGCACAGCGACGAACTCGGCGTCGCGCAGCTGTATATCGACGCCGCGAAGGGCTTCTACGGTCGTGTCGCCCATGATATAATGTTTGGTAATCCCGGTCAGCTTCAGCATTAATTCCGCTCCTCCCAATCAACTAGTTATCATATGTAGTATAAGTTAATTGGGTGGGATTGTCAATGAACGCACCGTGAACGCGGAAGCGGGCAAGCGTGATATATCGTCCTGAAACCTCCCAAATGTGTCATTGGCGTGGCGGCGACATCCCGTCCGCGCTCTGGCAGAAGAACACCTCGAACTGTCCTTCCAGCTTCGGGAACGCCCGCAGGTATTCATGGGACACGCGGTCGCGGACGCTGTCGCGGCGTTCCGGGTCGGTCAGAGCCATACAGCAACCCTTGAACCCCGCGCCGCTGAACCTGCCGCCGTACACGCCGTCCAGTCCGAGTATACTCTCATAAATTTTATTAAGATGGGGCGATCCTGTCTCCATATTCTGGATGGTGCTGCGCCCGCTCTGGTATATCAACTCGCCGAAACGCGCCAGGTCGCCGCCGCGCCATGCCTTCACGCCCTCGCGGATGCGTCCCTGCTCGGTGAAGAAGTGGGTCGCCCGCCGCCGCCACGGTTCGGGCAGCCAGTCGCGGTAAAGCTCATACGCCTCAGCCGGAACCCCGCGCAGCCGCGCCTCCTTGAACGAGGGCATGGGCTTGCCACGGTACGCGGCCACGGCAAGCGCGGCGGCCTTCATGTCCTCCACCCGCTGGTTATAGACGGTGCCCGCCAGATTCCTGGGCAGCCCGCTGAAGAATATCGCGATATCGAACGGCGGCATGGCCGCGTTCGCCGGAATCCATTCCCTGTCCCCGGTCAGCGTGTCTAAGTGGAATAATTGGTTCTTACGGCATAATAACTCGCACGCGGGGTCGAGCGCGCCTATCCTTACGCCAACATAATCGTTTTCGGCGCATATTACCAAGTCGATCATCGCCGACGCGTCCAACCGCACATCGTTCACGCGGCACAACGCGGTCGTCAGCGCGAGTATCACAGCCGCCGAGGACGACAACCCGCCGATGGGCAGCTCGCCCAGCAGCCGGGCGCGTACGCCGCGGGTGAGCCTCGCGGGTTCCAAGCCCGTTTCGTCGCATAGTCCGTCCACGTGGCGTTTCAGCGCGAACGCCGCGCCGCGCAGCGGGTCTATCCAGTCGCCCGTCTTAGGCGGGATGTGCCGCAGGTTGAACCTCGCCTCGCCGCCGAAGTTGCCGCTGGTCAGCTCCACGCTGCCGTCGGATGTCGGCGCGTACCACAGGTGGACCCCTTTGTCCAACGCCATTCCGGTAACGCGGCCATGTTGGTGATCGCAGTGCGCCCCCAGCGGGCACACGCGGTACGGGCAGAATACCTCGCCTGACGCCCAATCAGGCCGCTCATGTATGGTTACGGATGGTTCCGAAGCCGCCACTTTACGATTCCTCCCCAACGGTATTACCCACTAGCGTATGCCGCCGGAGGGGGAATGTGTACTGGCGGTTAGTCGGCCAGCCTGAAATCCAGACGCGCCCGGATGTCGCGGTCGATATCTATGCCATCATAAACTTCGAGCAGCGCCAACCCGCTCCCGGTCAGTTGGAATACGCAGCGCTCCGTAACGTAGAGCACGCGCTGGCCCCTCTCAAGCGCGTTCCGCGCTGAAAAACTCACGGCGGCGACGTCCCTCACAATCTTCTTGACGCCGCCCTCGCTCACAATCCCAACGCCGCCGCCCGTACGCCGCGCCTCCAGTCCCTTCGCGGTGAAGGTCAGGCAAAACACCACCGTAGGCGTAGCGTATGTAATATTGGCGAAACCGCCTAAGCCGCTGAACATATTGTCGGTCTGGTGCGCGTTGACGTTGCCATGCCTGTCAATCTCCAACGCGCCCATGAAGCAGATATTAAGCCCGCCGCCGTCGTAGAAATCGAACTGGCTGGCCATGTCGCATATCATGTCCGCGCCGATGGTCGCGCCGAAGGACAATCCCGGCGCGGGCAGACCGCCGATGCCGCCCGACTCAACGGTAAGGGTGATATCGCGCAGCAGTCCCGACCGCGACGCGTGCCGCCCGACCATCTCCGGAATCCCGATCCCGATATTCACCACGTCGCCCGGCCTTAGCTCCCTTGCCGCGCGCTCGCCGATGATATCCGAGGACTCGTCGGTCGCCGAGCGTGGTTTCTTGCGCACGGCCATCCTGCTCATATAGTAGTCCATGTGGCTGGCCGGGACGTGGAGGTCGCCGTCCATCGCCGGGGCGAGCGCGGCCGCGCCTGCCGCGCTGTCGTCCACAACCACCGCGTCCACCAGTATCCCGGGCACTATCACGCTGCGCGGCCTGGTGAAGCTGGGCGTCAGCCTGTCGACCTGGACGATTACCCTGCCGCCGACTCGCCGCGCCGCCTGCGCCATGGCCAGCGCGTCGACGGTCAGATACTCGTTTTCCATGGAGATGTTGCCGTTTGGGTCGCATGAGGTGCCCTTGATGAGCGCGATATCGACGCGCGGGGCCTTGTAATAAAGCGTGTCGCGGCCCGCGATATTGACGCGCCGGACCAGTTCGCCCGCGTATCCGGTTGAGCGTGACCGCGCGTTGACCGCGCACGTGCCGATAGCCGGGTCAAGGAACAGGTTCAGCCCGACGCCGCTTAGTATGCCGTCCTGTCCGGAGGCGGCGGCGCGGAGCGTATGGGACAACACGCCCAGCGGGAGGTTGTACGCCTCGATACGGTCCTCGCTGATCAGGCGCAAAGCCGCCGGGGAACTGGCGTAATGCCCCGCGATGATCCGCCGCGCCGCGCCCAGCGCGATGTATGGGTCGGCGAAGCGGGACTCGTCCCAGCCGCCGAACCCAGCCGCGCAGAAGATGGTCAGGCCACGCGGGTGGCCGGTATCGCGGACGCGCCCGGCCAGCGCGTCGTGAAGCGCGGTTGGGTTTGCCAGCGCGAGGAATGAGTTGATGCCGATCGTCGCGCCGTCGGGTATCATCCCGACAGCCTCACGCGCGTCCATTACGCGGAACAACGCGCCACCGCCTTTCGGTTTTTCCAGTTTCAACCTGGTTTTATGGCTGTAATGCCAGTGTGCGGTATCTTCGCCGCGTTGATACATCTTTCCTGTAAAAATCCGTTGGGAGGTGATATAATAGGAAGGGATGGGGTGGATGCCGGGTAAATACCGGGTGGATGCCGGGAAGATACCGGGTGGATGCTGGGCAAATACCGGGGTGTATGCCGCTGTAGGCGTGGCGTCCCCCCCCTTGAAGGTGCGACAAGAGGTTTGGAACGTCGCTGTGGTGGAATCTCCCCATGTGGGGTGCGGCAAGAGGTTTGGAACGTCGCTACGGCGGCATCCCCACTTGTGGGGGAGACAAGGGTTTATTAGGAGGTTTTACGGATGAAACTGAATCGGAATTCGCTCGTTGACCGCGATTCGTGGGCGCGGGTGGGTATTGGGCTGCCGCGATTCGACCTGGCCGCTGCCCGAAAAGCCGCGTTGGACTCGCCGCGCTGGTTGCACTTCGGAGCGGGCAATATCTTCCGCGCGTACATCGCGAAGGTCCATCAGGACCTGCTGGACGCTGGGTTAGCGGACTGCGGGATCATCGCGGCGGAGACGTTCGACGATGAGATTATCCCATATGGTTATGAACCATATGATAATTTGTCGCTGTTGGCGACGATGCGTCCCGACGGCGGCGACGAGCTGACCGTCGTCGGCAGCGTCGCGGATACCATCCAGGCGGCGGATGGACACGGTTTGGCGAGACTGAAGCGGATCGCGGCGGCGAGTTCGCTGCGGATAATCAGCTTCACGGTTACCGAAAAGGGTTACGCCGTCACCGATCCGCTGGGCAATCCCGTGCCGTCGGTCGCGCTCGACGCGTCGGACGGGCCGGATCATCCCAAAAGTCTGATCGGTATAGCCGCGTCAATGCTGCTGGAACGGCATAACGCCGGAGGAGCGGCGGTTGCTTTGTTAAGTTTAGACAATGTGAGCCGCAACGGTGACCTGCTGCGCCAGTCGATTATGTATATAGCGCAAGTATGGGTGAATAACGGCTTCGCCAAACCTGAATTCCTACGGTATATATCGGATTCCGGCCGCGTGTCGTTCCCGTGGAGCATGATCGATAAGATCACGCCGCGCCCGGACCCGCGCGTCCAGTCGCGCTTGGAGGCGCTGGGGCTGGAGGACATGGACATCCGCTCGACGGCGAGTGGGACCTACATCGCGCCATTCGTGAACGCGGAGGCGCCCGGTTACCTGGTAGTGGAGGATAATTTCCCAAACGGCAGGTTTCCGCTGGAGCAAGTGGGGGTCTACATGGTTAGCCGCGAGACGGTCAGCCGCGCCGAGCGCATGAAGGTATGCGCCTGCCTGAACCCGCTCCACACCGGGATGGGCACGTTTTGCTGCATGCTGGGGATCCCGACGATCGCGGCCGGGATGCGCGACCCGGACATCCGCGCCCTGGTCGAGCGGCTGGGTTACGCGGAGGGCCTGCCAGTCGCGGCCAACCCGGGGATCATCAGGCCTGAAGCGTTCCTGCGCGAGGTGATCGACGAGCGGCTGAGCAACCCGAATATCCCGGACACGCCCGAGCGAATCACGGTTGACCAAAGCTCGATGATGGCGATACGCTTCGGCGAAACGCTCAAGGCGTACTCGAAAAACGGCCTGGATACTAAGGATTTGACGGCTATACCGCTGGCGATAGCGGGCTGGCTGCGCTACCTGCTGGGCGTTGACGACCTTGGGCGCCGCATGCCGATCAGCCCCGACCCGTACGCGGCAAGCGCGGGCGAGAGGCTGGCGGGCATCGTTTTCGGGCAGCCGGGCAGCTGCAACGGCCAGCTGACCCAGATATTGAACAATGAACGGTTGTTCGGGGTGGATCTCTACGAAATCGGTTTAGGCGAGAAAATAGAGGGGCTGTTCATAAGTATGTTGGAGGGTCCGGGCGCGGTTCGCAGGACACTCAGCGGGGCGATACGGGATTGTCCATCGACATAATCCGACGGGATTAAACAGCGCGATATGGCAGGATCACGCGGCGCGATATGACAGGATCGCCAAGAATTCGTCACGCGGCGAATCTCGACATTGACCATCTCGTCACCTTAGCAGCCTCGATTCCAGGTAATACCGCTTCTCCCGCGCGTGTCCCATCGAGAATGTCTTGCGCGGGAGAGCGCCGTCCCTCGCGATGGCCGGGAACAGCTCCGACTTGTCCAGCGCGGGCAGCATTATGCCAACGCGGTTCGGTTGTTGTGAGGCCAGTACGCGTAACGTATCGTCGCCGTGGATGTAGTCGACGCAGACCTCCGGTCTGTTTTGTAATACGGACCACTGGTCCAGGAACGCCTGGACAATACCGACCGTGGTCTGTTGTTTCATGCCCGCGATCCAAAACAGACTTTCGCCCTCCGTTG
This sequence comes from Oscillospiraceae bacterium, assembly GCA_031270865.1. Classification (GTDB taxonomy): domain Bacteria; phylum Bacillota; class Clostridia; order Christensenellales; family Aristaeellaceae; genus BNUH01. The sequence continues at coordinate 15,010 of JAISWI010000029.1, read as the reverse complement.
ATAAACAGACTAGGGGTCTGCCGCTTGATGGCTCGCCGGACAGCGTCCCGCCCTGCGCCGCCGTCCACGCCGCAAACGCTTCCATGAATTCCCCCATGCCCGCGCCGTAGATTATCCGGTGGATCGGCTCAAAAGTTATGCCTTCATCGTAAACGTTGCACGCCTCGGCCAGAGCGTACCGCAGTGGATGCGCCGCGCGTTGCTCTTGCGGTATAGTGTCGCGTGTTTCCAGCCAGACCGACCGCGCCGCCGCCAGCGAGTGGTTGCCGTCGCCGACCGCCGCGCGTACTCCATCGGCCATCGGAAGCGAGCGCAGCGCGTCGCCGATCGCGGATATGTCGTTCGGGTCGTCGATGGCCCAGCCCTTGATCGAGCCGCCGCCCAGCATCAGCGGCGCGTCGTAGAGCGGGCGCAATGAGCCGCGTCGGTTATAGATGGGTTCCACAACAGAACGCGCCTTATCTTGTAATAATAGTAGGATGTGTGGTAATTCCAGCGCGGCCTCGCGGCGTATTGCCGCTCTCGGGGGCAGACGCTCGATGATGGTGCCCTCGGTTGGGCGAATCGGGCTGGTTGAACTGGCGGCGAAGTCGTAAGCCTCCAGGTCGACCGCCACGACCAAACCAATCCGCGCTGGACGCGAGCCGCCGTGACCGTCCTCATCGAACCTCCGCTCTACCAGAGCGAACCCGAAGAATGGCAGCGCCGCCCCGCTGTCCGCGGCGAGGCGCATGTTTGATAGTATCCGGCGCGCGCGCTCGGGCGCGTCGGGCGCGTTCAGGTAGACCTCGGGGAGGATCATGCCCAGCGTTGACGGGCTGTCGCCGACGAGCGCCTCCGCCTCCCGCCAGTATTCCGGCTGCGACGTGAATTGGTCGCATGCCACGACCGCCCAGCGAGTTACGTCAACGCCCGGAGCGGGTACCAGTATCTCCGCCGGGGCCAGCCCGATTCCGTCAAAACCGCTAATAACCCGCGCCGATTCCGCGTTCATTCGCTCAATCCCTCCAAAAAGGTGTGGAAGCGTTCCAACTCCTCGGGGTTGTCGTAACGCAGGACTATCCGCCCGCGCTTGAGCGTGCCCGATATCGCCACGCGCATCCCGAACGCCTCTCGCGCGTTTGAGGCCAGGCGCTCGAACTCGGGCGGCGGGGGCTTCAAGGCGGCTGGACGAGGCGGCGGGGGTTCCTTCCGCGCGGCCTCCTGCTCCAACGCGCGGACCGACCAGCCCTCGTCAATCGCGCGTTGAGCTAATTCCAGTTGTTTGGCCGCGCTGTCTATCCCCGCGAGCGTCCGCGCGTGCCCGGCGGTCAACGCGCCCTGCGCCACCCACTCCTGGAGTTGGGGCGGCAGCGCGAGTATCCGCAGCAGGTTCGCGATGCTGGGACGGCTGCGGCCTAACCGCTGCGCGACGCTCTCCTGCGTCAGGCCGCATTCGTCCATCAACGCGCGGATGGCCGTGGCCTCCTCGACGGGATTCAGGTCCTCGCGCTGCAGGTTTTCCACAAGCGCTAGCTCCATGCGCCCGACCGCGTCGGCCTCGCGGATGATCGCCGGGATCGCCGCCAGCCCCGCCAGCCGCGCCGCCCGCCATCGACGCTCACCCGCGACGATGCGGTATCGCCCGTCCATAGGGCAGACTATGATCGGCTGCAGCACTCCCGACTGGCCGATCGAGTCCGCCAGCTGGCGCAGTGTCGCGGGGTCGAACGCCTTGCGCGGCTGGTCACGGTTGGGATCGATGTCGGTCAGCGGGATCTCGCGAAGCTGGCTGCCGCTCGGCGAGGCGTCGTCCGAAAGAAGCGCGTCCAGTCCCCGGCCTAAACCCTTTGGTTTCATCAGCATCCGCTCCTTCAGCCCGCCCGCTCGACGAATTCCCTCGCAAGGTCCTGATACGCGGCCGCGCCGACGCTGCGCGGGTCATATAGATGGACGGGCAGGCCGTGGCTCGGCGCCTCGCCCAGCCGGATGTTGCGCGGGATCACGCTGGCGTAGACCTTGCCCCTAAAGTGCTTCTTCACTTCCTGAACCACCTGCAGCCCTAGGTTGGTACGTCCGTCCAGCATCGTCAGCACGACGCCCTCTATGTCCAGCGAGGGGTTTGGCCCGCGCCGTACCATGTTGATCGTGCGCATCAGCTGGCCCACGCCCTCCAGCGCGTAATACTCGCATTGGATGGGGACCAGCACGCTATCGGCGGCGGTGAGCGCGTTTATCGTGAGCTGGCCCAGCGACGGCGGGCAGTCGATCAGCGCGTAGTCGAACGCGCCGCCCGGGACCCGCGACCTGGCTAGCGCTGCCAGCGATTCCTTAAGCGTGGTCTCGCGCCTGTCAATGGACAGCAGCTCCACCTCGGCGGCCGCAAGCCGGATATCCGCCGGGGCCAGCTTCAACGAGCCGACAGGGGTATCCAGCAGGATATCAGCGACAGGCACGCGGGCAACCAGACAGTCGTATACGCTGCGGCCCTCGGCGGCGGATCGGCCTAACCCGCTGGTGGTGTTCGCCTGCGGGTCCATGTCCACGGCCAGCACGCGCTTGCCCAGCGCCGCGGCGCACGCGGATAGGTTGACGACCGTGGTGGTCTTGCCCACGCCGCCCTTCTGGTTCATGACAGCGACAATTTTGCTCATGGGCTATATGATAGCACAACGCGCCGACAATTGGAAGCGAAATAAGGAATCCCCCCGGCTCGGGAGGATTCCTGGATAAGCGTGGGCCGGTTCAGTTAGATAGCGCCGTCTACCTTCGCCATGTGCTTGATTAGATCGACGACCTTGTTTGAGTAACCCCACTCGTTATCATACCACGCGACGAGCTTCACAAACGTCGGGGTAAGCTGGATGCCGGCCTTCGCGTCAAAGATAGAGGTGCGCGGGTCATGAATGAAGTCGCTGGAGACTACCTCATCCTCCGTATAACCAATGATCCCGTTCCAGCGCGGGGACTGGGACGCTTCCTTCATCGTGGCCTTGATGTCGTCCATGGTGGTAGGAGTCTTTAGGTTGACCGTCAGGTCTACGACGGATACGTCCAGAGTCGGGACGCGCATCGACATGCCCGTAAGCTTGCCTTTCAGATCAGGAATGACCACGCCAACCGCCTTGGCCGCGCCCGTAGAGGATGGGATGATGTTGCCGCTGGCCGCGCGTCCGCCCCGCCAGTCCTTCTTGGAAGGGCCGTCAACCGTCTTTTGGGTGGCGGTGGTAGAGTGGATGGTGGTCATAAGGCCGTCGGCAATGCCGTATTTGTCGTTGAGGACCGAGGCGAGAGGCGCGAGGCAGTTCGTAGTGCAGCTAGCGTTGGAAACGATGTTCATGCTGGGGTTATAACCATCATTGTTGACGCCCATGACGAACATCGGGGTTTCCTTGTCTTTGGCCGGGGCGGTGATCACGACCTTCTTCGCGCCGCCAACGAAGTGCTTCGAAGCGCCGGCTTGGTCGGTGAATATGCCTGTCGCCTCCGCGATGTACTCCGCGCCGGAGGCCTTCCACGGGATCTCTTCCGGCTTCATGGACGCGTAGACGGAGACCGGGTGGCCTTCGACTATAAGCTTGCCGTCTTTGACTTCGATGGAGCCGCTGAAACGGCCATGGATGGTGTCGTAGCGAAGCATGTACGCCATATAGTCTAAGTCGATGAACGGATCGTTTATCGCGACGACCTCGACGTCAGGCGTTTCAAGCGCCGCCTGGAACACCAGCCGGCCGATTCGCCCGAAACCATTGATGCCAACCTTAATGGACATACTAATTCCCTCCTCTTCGGCAAGCTGCCGAGTTCCGCTGTCTTCATTTTTTTCACAGATTATTGTAGCATAACCGGAGTGGGATGGCAAGCGTTTGGGAAGGAATTTATAACCAAAATTACGGATGGTTATTATGTTGAATTGGCTTGGAAACGCGGACTGGCCACGGGGGAAGGGGAGGTCCGCGTTTCCAGCAGGGTTGATGTGGAGTTACTGCTGTCCGACGTTGAGCACCCTAGTGATCGTTATAAGGGCGTCGGAAAGCTCCGCGAAGTCACCAGCGGGTACGTCATGGCCCCATTCCTGGACCTGCTGGACAATAGTGTTATGGATCGCCTTGAGCTTCTCTTCGCCTTCGGGCATTATGACGACGTTGACGACGCGGCGGTCAACAGTGTCGCGCTGGCGGTCGACAAGGCCGACTTCGATAAGGCGATCGACCAGCGGGGTGATGTTGGGCTTAGCGATGCCCAGCCGACGGGAGATCTCCGATACGGACATAGACCCGGTCTCGCTTAGCATGCTCAGCACCTGAACGTGCGACAGGGGGATGCCATGCTCCGCCTGGATTGTGTCCATGTGCAACAGGCGTTTGCGCAGAAGGGGCAGCGCGGCGAATATGTTCCGCGCGATGCGGTCCACCAGTTCCGGGTTGATGTTCTGGTTAGGGCTGTCCAACGAGATCATCCTTTCGCCTATCAGATTTTAAACCGCGCAGCAGCGGTTTATTCCACAGCGTCGCGCCAAATTCGGCTTGCGGCCAAGCCGTGGCGAGCCTCGTGTATCATTATATATTAATTAAACGATAAATGCAATAGTGGAAGTAAAACTTTTTCCGGTAGCGGGGTATGAAATTTTGCGCCCGGAGACAAGCCACATGGAGGAACAATCCACCCTGGCCACGAGGGTCCAGCGTCACGCTGGTCAGGGGGTCAAGGGGGGTGAAACCCCCTTGCGGGGTTTGGGGCAGCGCCCCAACGCGCCCACCCCGCGCGGCATCTCAAACAAAGGGCGAAGCCCGCAAGACAGTAAAAGCCTTGCGGGGCAAAGGCAAAGAACGACCGGGGGACGTGGGGCAAAGCCCCACACCCCGCCGGGAGGTTTAGGGTATCGGGGCTTCGCCCCCTTGATTACCTAGCCAGCTGGTTAGGAGTTATACGGCAACGCGCCTGTTATCGGATGCGGGCGGTATGGTTCCTCCAGGTACGCTATCTCTTCCGGCGACAGCTTCACGTCGAGCGCGGCGACGGCGTCCTCGACGTGCGCGGCCTTTGTCGCGCCTATGACGGGCGAGACGACGGGTGGCTTAGCCAGCAGCCACGCCAGCGCGATCCGCGCCCGGGGCACACCGTGTTTCTCGGCGGTTTCGTTGAGGCGCTCAAGGATCGGCCTATCGATATCGATGTTGCCATCATATTTATGTACGGCCACCGCGTCGTTTTCGGAGCGGTACGTTACGCTTCCGATCGGGCGGGTGAGTCGTCCACCGGCAAGCGGGCTGTAGGGCGTGGACGCGACGTTCAGGTCGGCAAGCAGCGGCGTCATCTCGCGCTCGTCCTCGCGGTATATGAGGTTATAATGGTTCTGCATTGATATGAAGCGTGTCCAGCCGTGCCGTTCCGCGATGTTTTGCGCTTTGTGGAACTGCCAGGCGTACATTGCGGACGCGCCGATGTAACGCGCCTTACCCGCCTTCACTATGTCATGCAGCGCCTCCATTGTTTCCTCGATGGGCGCGCCGTAGTCCCAGCGGTGGATGATATACAGGTCGACGTAGTCGGTATTGAGGCGTTTGAGGCTTGCGTCGATCTCGCGGAATATCGCCTTGCGCGACAAACCCGCGCCATTCGGACCTTCGCGCATGCGGATGAACACCTTTGTAGCCAGGACCGCGTCGTCGCGCGGGATGTTATCCTTGATGAACCGTCCCAGGATCTCCTCGCTCGCTCCCTGCGAGTAGCAGTTGGCCGTATCGAAGAAGCTCACGCCCAGGTCCAGCGCCCGCTTTAATATCGTCGAGCTGTCCGCTTCCTCCAGTCCCCAGCCGAAGTGTCCGATCTTGCCAAAGCTCATGCATCCCAGGCACACGCGGGAGACTTCCAGGCCGCTGCCGCCTAACTTGACGTATTCCACGCGTTCCTCCTTGATGGTTTGCGGTATTTATATTAGTCGATGTTAACCAGGTGGTATTGGCGCGATCCCAGGCCGATGGCTTGGGCGTGTTCGATGGTTCGGATGCCGTTCATGGATTCCAGACGCTGGACGAACGTTTCGTTACCCTGCGCGGCGTAGATGAGGTCGACGCACGCCTGATCCAGCGCGACGGGGTCGGTTGAGGCGAGGATGCCGATGTCGTGGATGTCGGGTTCGGCTGGATGGCCGTTGCAGTCGCAGTCGATGGAGAGGCGGTTCATTACATTTATGTAAACGATATTCGCGCCGCCGCCCAGCGCGTCCGACACCGACTTGCCCGCCTCGGCCATCGCGTCAAGGAACGCGTTCTGTTCGCCGCCCCACATGTTTGTCAGGCTCACGCCGCCGGAGTGGATCCACGCCTTGCCCCGCGACGAGGCGAGGCCAATGGAGATATTCTTGATCGCGCCGCCATAGCCCGCCATCTGGTGTCCCTTGAAGTGGGTGAGCGCGAGGAACGAGCCGTACTCCGCGAAGCTAGCGCCGACGTAGTTCTCCGTAAGCACTGAGCTGCCGTAGACCGGGAGCGTCATAGAGCCGTTGGCGTCCATGATGTCCACGTCCGCGATCTCCGTGAAGCCGTGGTCTATGGCGACCTGTGTATGCGAGTCCGTGTCCGCGCGTTGGCCGCCGTAGGCTGTGTTGCACTCGACGATGGTTCCGCCCACCGACCGAACCAGGGCGCCGATCAATTCCGGGCGCAGGTAATTGCTGTCGGGCGGCTCGCCCGTGCTCACCTTCGCCGCGACCTTGCCTGTCGGGGTCCAGCCCAGCGCGTCATAGGCCGCGCGTAAGCCTTCGGGGGTGATGGACGCGGTGAAGTAGACGGTTGACGATCCATCAGGCATGGCGATCGATTCCTCCGCGGTTTTATTATTGGCAACGGCGGCTTCGGCTTTGGCGGCGCCCGCTGTCGGAGCCAGCGTCAACAGCGTGAGCGTCAGGGCTAATGACGTCGATTTTCCGATAGACCCCATGTTCCTCATATCCTACCTCCCTTGTATACGAATCGCTTGATATTCCCCGCGCTTCATGTTACAATGGGAGCATAAACCATAGAGTTAACTCCAAGTCAAGGATAATTTTAAAATATTTTACGGAGGCTGGTCCAGTGACAATCGCGGAGGCTTGCGGGAAGCTCGGCATGCCCGCCGACACGCTGCGCTATTATGAGAAGATTGGGCTGATACCGCCAGTAAGGAGGACAGAGGGCGGCATCCGTTGTTATGAGGAGGTGGACTGCAACTGGATTGAGTTCATCAAGTGTATGCGCGGGTCGGGCGTTTCGGTTGGATTGCTGGTGGAGTATGTACGCCTGTTCATGGAGGGCGACGCCACGGTAGGCCAGCGCAAGGATATATTGGTTTCGGAACGGGATAGGATCGCCGCGAAGGTATCGGAGATGCAGGCGACGCTCGATCGGCTGAATATGAAGATCGATCGGTATGAGGCCGCGTGCGCCCCCGTCGAGCGGGAATTGCTTCTCGCGCAGAGACGTTTAGGCCGGTGACCTCGCCTCAAGCCCGACTAGCCTCGGCGCGGCCAGCCGCAAGGATAATCCCCCGCGGCAGCCGCGCCGATATCCCCGCTACGCCGCCCTAAGTATCCTCTCGACGACCAGCTGGCGGAATTCCTTGGTAAGCATGCAGAAATACGCCGTGAACCCCGTCACCCTCACCACCAGATCCGGGTAGAGCGCCGGGTTCTTGTCGGCCTCCAGTATCTTCCCGGCGTCGATGATGTTGATGTTGAGCAGCGTCGCGCCCTGCTTCATGATCGCGCGGATGTAGTCCACTATCTTGATCACGGCCTCATCGTCCCTGGCCATGCCCGGGTCAAGCTCCAGCTGGATGGGCGCGGTGTTGCCGTATCCCGGCTGGATCGCGCAAATGGCGTTGCTCATCGCTGTCAACGCGCCGTCGCGCCGGAAGCCCGGGTGAGGGTTCGCGCCATGGTTGATGGGCGTTCGCGCCTTGCGGCCGTTCGGGGTCGCGCCGACCGCCTTGCCCAGCGGGATCGTGTTCGACCAGCTGAACCAGCCTGGCACGAACTTCAGCCCGTCGCCGTCCTGAGCGGTTACGCACTCGGTGAAGTGGCGCGATATCCTCCGCGCCCAGTGGTCGGCTGGCGTATCCCCGCCGCCGTAACGGTTCGATCCGGACAGCATCAGCCGGACATACTCGCCGTCCACGCCCTCGAAGTCAGAGTCCAGCGCGGCGAATACCCGATCCCACGTGAGGCGGCCCTCCTCCTCTACGCGCTGCTCGAGCGCGGCGAACGAGTCCGCCACCGTCGCGATGCCCGTGCCGTCTATGCACATGTTGTAATACCGCGCCCCGCCGCCGGATATATCCAGACCGCGCTCTATCGGGCCGTGGCTCAACAGGTTCAGCGGCAGCTCGGGCGCGTTCCTCCACTGGTGCTTCAGGTGGAAGCGTATGCCCTCCGCCGTCGCCCCGACGCATCGGCGCGTGTGCTCCGCGAAGATATCCCACAGCCTCGCCACGCTGGGCGGCTGCCCGTCGCGCCTCATCTGGCCCAACGCCACCTCGAACACCCGCGCGTTGTTCGTCTTGACGCAGTCGTTGACCGTGTACTCCAGCCCGGGCAGGCTCATCCAGTGGCAGCCCACCGCCACGCGCTTGACCGCCAGCTCCTTGGGATAACCCAGGCGCATGAACCCTTCGGTAAGCGCGTCGTCGCCAGAGAAGCGCGGCCAGCCGTTCTTGTTCTTGAACAGGTATTCCACGCTCGTCTTTAGGAAATCGCGGTCCATGCCGTCGTGGACGCGCACGGTGATATTGCACGAGGAGTCCAGCCAGTCGGCGGCCTCCAGTATCATATATGAGAAGTACGTGACCATATCCTTGCCGTCGGCGGTCAGCCCGCCTACCTGATAGTAGTGCGGATCGCATAACAGCATGCAGGATATATAGAATATCGCCTCGTCGCGGGTTATCTGTCCGGCGGCCAGGTCCGCCTCGTAATACGGGCGCAGCAGCTCATCCAACTGTCCGCCCGCGCCGTCGCCGTTGTATGTTCTGCTGGCGGCCTTGAACCAGCACATCCAGCTACACGCCTCGCGCAGTGAGCGCGGCGCTCCTGTGATCATGTATTCGGTGGATTCGCGCGTCCGTTTCAGGTTGTCGATCAATACCGGATGCGTCTCGCGGGTTAACGCCTCGTCGACCGCCTCGAGCGCGTGTTTCATCCATTGCTGTATGGCGCGGATCGTCTTGACCTCCGCGTCGTAGAAGTCGTCATGCCCAGGGTTGACCGCGCGGTATCTTTCTATCTTCTCCAACAGCCCGCCCCAGCCCAGCGTCAGCCCTATCGTGTAGTCTATGCCGAAGTGCTGCTGCGCCCCGATGCCGGGCACAATGTCATACAGCTCGTGCGCGGGCCTGAGGTAATCGTAGTTCGCTTCGGGCAGGAACCCGCGCGGCGGGCGCAGGTTGCTAAGATACGCCATCCCGCGGCAAGGGGTGATGTCGCACGGGTCGACGAACGCTGGGTAAGCGTCCATGAGCCGGTAGAAGTTCTCGCTGTAGCCGTCGTAACCATACCATGAGCCGTTGGGGTGGTTGCTGTAGATCCCCTTCGCGCGTTCCTCCGCGAACCCCTTGGGAGGCGCGATGATGCCATGATCGTCGCTGTTGACGGGACCCAGCTCGCGCAGTTTATCCTGGGTGTCCTCCAGCTTGCGCTCGCGCAGTATGGCCATGCGGTCGCGGTAATCCATCGGAGCGTCCGGCGGCAGTTGGTTTACCCTATCCCTCATAACTAATCCTCCTTACCCGACCCTGACGGGTATGCCCGACGACCGCGCGGCGCCCGCCAGACGATCCATGTCCGCGTCCGGCAGCGGCCGGGCGTTCGCGAACGGATTATCCAGGCCCAACGCGCTGTACTTCGAGCCGCCCAGCGGGTTGAAGTTGAGCAGCTCGTAATACCGCAGGTTGGGGACGCTGTCCGCGATGAAGCGGGCTATCGGCGCGACGGCCTCCACGGAATCGTTGACGCCCGGTATCACGGGCGTGCGGATAATCACGGGAACATCCAGTTCCTTCAATAGCTTAACGTTTTCAAGGATACGCGCGTTGCCGACCCCGGTCCATTTCCGGTGCTGATCATTGTCGTATACCTTTATATCCGCCATGACTAAACCCAGCAGCCCGCGCAGGGCCTCAAGCCTCCCGAACGGATAGTCCAGGTTGGTCTCCACCGCGCCTGGGACGCCGTTATCGTGGCATAACGATAGTATCTCATGGACGAATTCCGGCTGCGCCATCGCCTCGCCGCCCGACACCGTGACCCCGCCGCCCGACGTCTCGTAGTAAACCGTGTCCTGTATGATCTCCTCCATTACCTCGGCGGCGGTCATCTCCCGGCCGGCCGCGCGGATCGCGCCGGAGAAGCATACATCGGCGTCGCCAAGCCGCAGCTCCCCGCGCGGCGGCGGCAGGCCGGCGCGGGCCCGCGTTTCGTCGAAGCCGACGCACGCGCCGCAGCCGATACACTTCTCCGGGTAGACCATCAGTTCGGGCGCGGCGGCGCATGTCTCCGGGTTGTGGCACCACGCGCAGCGCATGCCGCAGCCCTTGAGGAATACGGTCGCGCGGATGCCCGGCCCGTCGTTCAGCGAAAAGCGCTGGATCTCCGTTACAATCCCCATTGGGCAGCCTCCTTGTGGGCGTCGCGGACGGGGATCGGGTCCCCACTATGCCCGCGCCCGTGGTTGACGTTGGATCGGGTATATGTTCGACGCGCTGCGGGCGGAATCCTGCCGGCCGCTGGCGACTACTTCTAATTGTCCCGCCCCCGCGATTGCGTTCCCCTTGCCGCGCCCCCGCGATTGCGTTCCCCGGCGGCGCGTGATATAATTAACATGGTTACCAAACATTAGGAGGATACCATATGCTGCGTGTCGCTGTTGTGGGGACCGGCAACATCTCACGGGCGCATATACCCGCGTGGCTGGCGTTCCCCGACCGGGCGAGGATCACCGCGATGGTGGATATCTATCCCGACAAGGCCGTCGATAAGTCCCGGGAGTTCGGCGTGGACTGCGGGATATTCGACGACCACCTCAAGGTTTTGGACCGGGACGACGTCGACCTGGTCGATATATGCGCCCCGCCATTCTGCCACGCGGAGATCGCCATCAACAGCCTCCGCGCGGGCAAGCATGTCGTCGTAGAGAAACCGATGGCGGCCTCGCTGCGTGAGTGCGACGACATGCTGGAAGCCGCGCGGGACAGCGGGAAGACCCTCGCCTGCATCGCGCAGAACCGCTTCCGCTCGCCCATCGCCAGACTGAAGGCCGTGCTGGATTCCGGCATGGCCGGGCCAGTTCGCCACGCGCTGATAGACTCGCTGTGGTGGCGCGGGCACTGCTACTACGACCTGTGGTGGCGCGGGCTGTGGTCCAAGGAAGGCGGCGGCTGCACGCTCAACCACGCCGTCCACCACATAGACATGCTCGGCTGGATGATGGGTCTGCCAAAGTCCGTCACGGCGGTGATGGCGAACACAGCGCACGACAACGCGGAGATAGAGGATCTCTCCGTCGCGGTGTTCGAGTATCCCGGCGCGTTGGCCACGGCGACCAGCTCGGTCGTGCACCACGGCGAGGAACAGTCGGTGCAGTTCCAATGCGAGAAGGCAAGGATAGGCGCTCCATGGCAGCCGTACGCGTCGATATCGCAGCCCAACGGTTTCCCGGTGAGGGACGAGGGGCTTGAGGCTGAGCTGGACGCGTTCTACCAGTCGCTGCCCGCGGTCACGCATGAGGCGCACGTCGGCGAGATCGAGGACGTCGTCTCGGCCATCGAGCGGGACAGGCCGCCCGCGATCACCGGCGAGGACGGCCGCCGCACCATCGAGATGATCACGGCGATATACAAGTCCGCGTCGCTGCGCGAGACCACCGCTCTGCCCATCTCCCGGGACGACCCGTTCTACACCGTGGAAGGCATGCTGGCCAGGGTTCCGCGCTTCTACGAGAAGACCGTCTCGCGGGTCTCGCTGGGCGACGCGGCCATCACGGTAGGCGGCGATTATAAGAAATAACGAGGTGAGGCGTATGGCATCCACACGATCAGAGGGCATGAGCTACGCGCCGAAGGGCAAGCCCAACCCGGTGGTAAAGCCGGGCGAGTTCGAGTTTTCGGCCGTCGCGCTGGACCACGGGCATATATACGGCATGTGCAACGGTCTGGTCGAGGCCGGCGCCACGCTGCGCTATGTGTACGATCCCGATCCCGCGAAGGTCGCTGCGTTTAAGAAGGCGTTCCCGGACGCGATCGCCGCGGAGTCGGAGGAGCGGGTCCTGCTGGATTCAAGGACCAGGCTGGTCGCCTCCGCCGCCGTCACGAGCAAGCGGTGCGCGTTGGGCATACGCGCGATGGACGCGGGCAAGGATTACTTCACCGACAAGGCCCCGCTTACCACGCTTGAACAGCTTGCCGACGCGAAGGCCGCCGTCGCCCGGACCGGCAGGAAGTATAACGTCTACTACAGCGAGCGCCTCCACGTGGAGGGCGCTATATTCGCCGGACAGCTGATCGAGCAGGGCGCGATCGGGAAGGTTGTACAGGTTATCGGGCTAGGCCCGCATCGGCTCAGCGCGAAGGGCAGGCCGGATTGGTTCTTCATCAAGGAGTATTACGGCGGGATACTCTGCGACATAGGCAGCCACCAGATCGACCAGTTCCTGTTCTACTCCGGAGCGAAGGACGCGCGGGTTGTTTACAGCCGCGTGGCGAACTACGCGCACCCGGAGTATCCCGAGCTGGACGACTTCGGCGAGGCCGCGCTGCTGGCGGATAACGGCGTATCCAACTATTTCCGCGTGGATTGGTTCACGCCGGACGGGTTGGGCACGTGGGGCGACGGCAGGCTTACGATACTGGGCACTGAAGGATTCATAGAGGCGCGGAAATATCACAACATAGCCAGCGGCGCGCCGGGCGGGAACCATGTCTACTGGGCGAACGGCGAGGGCGAGTACTACCTGGACGCGACCGGGAAGGTGGGGTACCCGTACTTCGGCCAGCTGATACTGGATTGCCTCAACCGCACAGAGAACGCGATGACCCAGGCGCACGCGTTCAAGGCGGCGGAGCTGTGCGTAAAGGCGCAGTTGGGCGCGGACACGGTGAAGCCCGACTGACGGATAGGATCGCGCTGGTAAAGCGGACGGGTTCGCGGTATAATAGGAATGTTTGGAATGGAGAGGATTGGGGGAATTACGATGCTTTATACCACCGAAGTGGAAGGAATGACCTGCGTGGCCAAGGGCTGCGATCACGGACCCGCGCCTATCCCAGAGGAAGGGAAGTGGGTACAGGCCCGCGAGGTAAGGGATATCTCCGGCCTGACGCACGGGGTGGGCTGGTGCGCCCCGCAGCAGGGCGGGTGTAAGCTGACACTGAACGTCAAGGACGGCGTGATCCAAGAGGCGCTGCTGGAGACGATAGGCTGTTCCGGCATGACGCATTCAGCGGCCATGGCGTCCGAGATACTGCCCGGCAAAACCATATTGGAGGCGCTTAACACCGATCTGGTCTGCGACGCCATCAACGTCGCGATGCGCGAGCTGTTCCTGCAGATCGCGTACGGGCGTTCGCAAAGCGCGTTCTCGGAGGGCGGGCTGCCCATAGGCGCGGGGTTGGAAGATCTGGGTAAGGGACTGCGCAGTCAGGTGGGAACAATGTACGGCACGCTCGCCAAGGGCGCGCGGTACCTTGAGATGGCCGAAGGCTATGTAACCAAGATCGCGCTGGATGATAACGACGAGGTCATAGGCTACCAGTTCTGCAATATGGGCAAGATGATGGACGCGATCCAGAAGGGGACCGATCCCAAGGAAGCGTACACAAAGAACATCGGCACGTATGGCAGGTTCGACGAGGCTGCGCGGCTCATCAACCCGCGCCACGAGTGAGGGGGAAGGGATATGGCGCGGTTTGAGGGATATGAGCGCAGGATTGGCAAGATCGAACAGGTACTGAAGGAATATGGGTTCGAGTCGCTGGACGAGGTAAGCCAGGGGTTATTGGATAAGGGCGTGGACGTTGGCGCGATCGTGCGCGGGATACAGCCCATAGCGTTCGATAACGCGGTGTGGGCGTATACGCTGGGAGCGGCCATAGCGGTAAAGACGGGGAAGACCGCGGCGGCGGAGGCCGCGGAAGCGATCGGGTTGGGACTGCAGGCGTTCTGTATACCCGGATCAGTCGCGGACCAGCGGGCAGTGGGCATAGGGCACGGCAACCTAGCCGCGATGCTGCTGCGAGAGGATACGCGGTGCTTCTGCTTCCTGGCGGGGCATGAGAGCTTCGCGGCCGCCGAGGGCGCGATAGGTATCGCCAAGACCGCGAATAAGGTGCGTAAGCAAGCGTTGAGGGTTATACTCAACGGGCTGGGCAAGGACGCGGCGTATATCATCAGCCGGGTAAATGGGTTCACGTACGTTAAGACGAGGTATGACTATAGCGCGGGCGAGCTGGGGGTTGTAGAGGAGAGGCGGTTCTCGGACGGGGTACGCGGCGACGTGAGGTGTTATGGCGCGGACGACGTCAGCGAGGGCGTGGCTATCATGGCGAGGGAAGGCGTGGATGTGTCGATCACGGGCAACAGCACGAACCCGACGAGGTTCCAGCATCCAGTGGCCGGGACGTATAAGAAGTGGGCGATAGACCATGGGAGGAAGTATTTCTCCGTAGCGTCCGGGGGAGGTACGGGAAGGACGCTGCATCCGGATAACATGGGGGCGGGGCCGGCGAGTTATGGGTTTACCGATACGCTGGGCAGGATGCACGCGGACGCGCAGTTTGCGGGGAGTTCGTCGGTGCCGGCGCATGTAGAGATGATGGGGCTTATAGGGATGGGGAACAACCCGATGGTAGGCGCGACAGTAGCTGTGGCTGTGGCGGTCTCGGAGGCGCGCAAGTAGTCCTGGAGGAACAACTCACCCTGGCCACGAGGGTCCAGCGTCACGCTGGTCAGGGGGTCAAGGGGGGTGAAACCCCCTTGCGGGGTCTGGGGCGGCGCCCCAGCGTA
>JAISWI010000019.1 GCA_031270865.1 Oscillospiraceae bacterium | reverse complement strand
TGGGATAACCTCGCGTTACTCTTTCCCTCATGGCCTGTTATGTTGAGGTAATTATACCCGGTTCGTGGTTGTTTGTCAAGGGGTTGAGCGCAAGCGTACCACCCACATTGCCACGAGGGACCAGCGTGACGCTGGACCCTCGTGGCCAGGGTAGGTTGTTCCTCCAGGCTGCGCCACGGCTTTGATCCGCCCAAAATATCTGTCATACAAGGCCAAGAGGCGCCAGTACATTAGTATAAGCCTTACAGCTGCTAGGAGGTATTGTCCATGACACATAACTTGTTCACCGTGCGCCAGCCGTCCGCCGCGCTGACCGAACCCGTCGAGTATGTCAGGCCGCCCAAACCTGTTAGGACTGCCCAGCCCGCGCAGTCCAAGTCGACCGCGCAGCCCGCGCGGCTTCGCGGGCCGCTGACCCTGCTCACATTCTCGCCTAAAGCGCCGCGCCTCGCCAAACCGTCCAAACCCGCCAGGGCAGCTAAAACCATTATGTCAGCCAAACCAACCGAGCCAGCTAAACCAACCATACTGCCAGACGCGCCAAGCCCGAAGACCGCGCCATCCCGCTCACGGCTGGCCGCGATGTCGGGCCTGTGCCTGCTGCTGATCGCCAGCGGCGCGTGGGCCGCCATGACCAAACCCATCTCCAGTATCGTTGGCATCCCGGTGACAATCCGCCAGAACGTCCCTGAAGCCTCCCCAACCACCACTCCCGGCCCTGCCGTCTCCCCGACAGCCGCCCCCGAGCCTGGCGGCGCGGGCGAAACCACGCTGACCACCCTCAGTTCCTTCCTAACATATAAACAGCAGATGGACGCGGCGCGCGAGCAATCTATCACTATGCTGGACGCGCTGATTGCCGATGTCAACGCCGACGCCGCCACGCTTGAGCAGGCTCGCGGCGAGAAGCTCACCCTGGCCAAATCCATCTCTACCGAGGCCACGCTCCAGAGCCTTATGGCCGCGCGTGGGTTCGGCGATTCCTACATAACGGTTCGCCCTGGATCGGTCAACGTGGTGGTGCGCCAGGATAAGCTGACCAGCCAGCAGATGGCCAGCATCCTTGAAATGGTCACCGCCGAGACAGGCGAATCCCCGGACAACGTGAAGATCGTCCTGACGAAATGACCGCCCATAGCTGAACTAAGCGCGGACCGCGAAAGATAACGGCCCGTCGGATTGTAAAACCCTGCCCAATATGGTATACTAAGGCAACGCGGTTTACTGGCGCGGGGCTTGGCTTCGCGCCGTACAGGGGACCGGGGCGCGGGCCCGGGTCCACTAAGAAGGGGGGATAATCCCGATTGGCTAACGAAAACCTGCCCGCCCACGTGGCGGCGAGCATGACGGAGATAGGTTCCATTACCTACGCGAACGAGGTGGTCGCGATCATCGCGGGGATGGCCGCCGCCGAGATAGACGGCGTGGCCGCGATGGGCTCGTCCGCCTCGATCGTGGATCTGCTGGGACGCAAGAATAAACCCGTAACGCGCGGGGTGAAGGTGGAGGTCGGCTCGGAGGAGGCGAGCGTCGACCTGGTGTTCACCGTGGAATACGGCAAACCGATACAGAAGGTCTGCCGCGATGTCCAGGAGAGCGTGCGCAAGTCCATCGAGACGATGACCGGGCTGCACGTGGTTAAGGTGGATGTGCACGTGTTGGGCGTCAGCTTCGAGAAGGAGACGCAGCTGACGGCGGACCTCGCCCAGGCCGCGACCGCCGCCGTGACCGACGGCTCAACGGGACCGACCGGGCCGCTGGGCCAGATCGTGCGCTCACGCCCGATAACGCGGAGGGAACCGGAGCCGGAGCCGCCGCTGTCCAGCCATCCGGACGGCGCGGATGAGGATGTCGACCTGCCGGAGACCTCCATCGATATGTCCGGCGACGACCTGGACGGCGATCCCGAACCCGCTGTCCCCGACGAACCGTTCGGGCAGGAGCCGCGGCGGGACAACGAGGCCGCGCCCGAAGCGGACAAACCCGCGCCCGCCGCCGGAACGCCCGAACCGTCCGAAACGCCCAACGCGTCCGGTGACGCCGTCGAGGAAGCCATCCTCGCCGACGGGACGCTGTGACTGGGCACACTGGCATGAACGATTCAATAGGAGGTTCCTCCATGAGAATCCGTTGGTATGACCGTGTCCTGATCGCGCTGAGCGGCCTGTTGCTGCTCGCGTTGGGGACGCTGCTGGTCATGACCGGGCTGCGCGAGCCGAAGGTTGTCGCGGATCTCGGTATAAAGATTATACAGGCGCCGTTCGGGTTCGCGGCGGCGCAAAGTATCCGCGCGGGCGCGTGGTACACGCTGGCCGCGCTGATCGCGTCCGGCTTGGTCCTAGCGCTGTGGGGCATCCGGCAGTGGATCAGCCTTATACCCAAGCGCCAGCGCGAGGCGTTCTTCACCGCGACCGAGGTCGAGCGCGGCACGCTGACGATAGCGCGTCCCGCGCTGGAGCACCTGGTGCGGAAATGCGTGGCCGAGCATCCTGAGATGACGGTCAGCAAGATCCATATATCCAGCGAGAACGAGAAGGCGACGGTCCGCCTCCGCGCGACGATGCGCTCTGGCGTGTCCATGCCCAAGGTGACCGCCTCGCTTCAGAAGGAGATCATCTCGTATATGTCCGAGTGCGCTGGGGTTTCAGTGGCCAGCGTGCAGGTGATCGTCGAGGACACCACGCCGCCGCTGCTGCTGCCCGAAGGCGCGGCTGCCCAACGCGCGGCGCTCCCACAGCCTGAGCCTAAACAGGATACAACGCCCGAACCGGAGGCGGTCCCGATACCGCTAGGCTCTTTCGTCGATGATGAACCCGCCGTGCCCGTGATGGCCTCCATCGTGTTCCCCGGCGCTGAGGCGAATGCCCCCGCGACGGAATCCCATGAGGCCGACGAGACCGAGCCGCGCGATACTATAGGGGATAGCCCCGCGATCGACCCGATGTTCAGCATGGAGGGCCGGATCGACCCCGATCCCAAAAACGGCGAGGAGGATGAGGGGGATACGCCAGCCGTATCCGAAGGGGGTTACAGCAATGACGCCGGATCGTGAGCCGGGCGGGTTCTGGCGAGACGCGATCAAGCCCGGCACGCCCGCCTGCGCCCTGCTGTGCGGGCTGTTGGGCGTAGCGGTCGCCGTTAGTTTCCTGGCGATCGGGTTTTGGAAGACGTTGCTGGTCACCGCGTGTTTTGTCGTCGGCTGGGCGCTGGGCCGGACGAAGGCGGTCCGCGAAAAGATCGGCGAGGCGTGGCAGAGGCTCATAAACCGGAATGGATGAACATAGCGAGGCGCTGGGCGACAGCGGCAGCGATAGAGGCTCCCGGCGTAAGGCCCGCGCGGCGGCGCTGCGCCTGCTTTACTCCCGGGAGCTGCGCAGGGCGTCGGGCGACTTCACGCGCGACGACGAGGCGACGCTTGCCGACCTGCTGGACGTGCGGCCGGATGATCCGCAGCAGCCGTACATCCGCCGGATGGTGCGCATGGTGGAGATGTCAACGAGCGAGCTGGACAGGCACATCTCCCCGCTGCTGCGCGGCTGGAG
Organism: Oscillospiraceae bacterium; assembly: GCA_031270865.1. Classification (GTDB taxonomy): domain Bacteria; phylum Bacillota; class Clostridia; order Christensenellales; family Aristaeellaceae; genus BNUH01. The sequence continues at coordinate 131,816 of JAISWI010000019.1, read as the reverse complement.
CATGGACCGCCTAACGCGCGTCGATCGGCTGATACTGCGCTTCGGGGCGTATGAGATACTGCGTGAGCCAACGGACGAGGCCGATGATCCACGGTCTGTGGCGATATCCTCCGCGATAGACATGGCGCGGATATACTCGACACCGGAGGCCATGACGTTCATCAACGGCGTGCTGTCCGGGCTCAAAAGGGATATATAAGGAGGCTGGTTATTATAGATAACGAACGGCCGGCGGCGGCCATTATAGACGGCAAGGCGCGTTCCGAGGCGGTCATGGAGGAACTCGCGCCCCGGGCGAAGTCGCTCATCGAACGTGGGATCAACCCGAGCCTGACCGTGCTGCTCGTGGGCGACGACCCGGCCAGCCAGGTATACGTCAAGAACAAGGTGAAGGCGTGCCAGCGGCTGGGCATTCGCTCGACGGTTGCGAGGCTGCCCTCCGGCACGCCGGAGCCCGAGCTGCTGGGTAAGATAGACCAGCTCAACGCCGATCCGACCGTGCATGCTGTTCTCGTGCAGCTGCCCCTGCCCAAGGGGTACGACGAGGGGCGCGTGGTCCGGCGCGTCGACCCGGCCAAGGATGTGGATGTGTTCCATCCCGTCAACGCGGGCAAGCTGCTGCTGGGCGATCCGGGGCTGGAGCCATGCACGCCCAAGGGGATCATCGCGCTGCTGGACGGGATCGGCTGCGCCATAGCGGGCAAGCATGCCGTCGTGGTCGGCAGGTCCAACATAGTGGGCAAGCCCATCGCGCTGATGCTCTTGCGCCGCCACGCCACGGTCACGGTATGCCACTCGCGCACGCCTGACCTGGCCGCCGTCACCCGCCAGGCGGATATACTGGTCGCGGCGGTCGGCAGGGCTGGATTGATCACGGGCGACATGGTCAAGCCGGGCGCGGTGGTCATTGACGTGGGCGTGAACCGCGTCGAGGGCAGCAAGAAGCTGTATGGCGACGTGGACTTCGACAGCGCGTCACGCGTCGCTGGCGCGATCACCCCGGTGCCCGGCGGCGTCGGCCCTATGACCATCGCGATGCTTATGATGAACACACTGGAAGCGGCTGAAGCGTGCTCAACCTGATAGAGCGGCTGGAACTGCTCGCCCGTTCCGGAGCCGTGGACGAATCCGCGCCGGACGAGCCGACGCTGGCCGAGGGGCGCGTGTTGTCGGTGTCGGAGTTGAACGCGTACGTACAGCGCGCGCTCGCGGCGGACCCGATGCTGCAGGGCCTGAGGCTTCGCGGCGAGGTCAGCAACCTGAAACGCCACACCAGCGGGCACCTCTACTTTTCGCTGAAGGACGAGGCGGCGCGGATACAGTGCGTCATGTTCCGGCCCCAGGCGCAGATGTGCGCGGTCAGGCCGGAGGATGGTTTGCGCGTAGTCGCGGAGGGACGCGCCGCGCTGTTCCCGCGCGACGGCGCGTACCAGTTCTACGTCGAGTCGATGCGGATGGACGGCGTGGGCGCGTTGTTCCTGCGTTATGAGGAGACGCGCAGGCGGCTGCTGGCCGAGGGGTTGTTCGACGCGGCGCGGAAGAAACCGCTGCCTCTGCTGCCCCGGGGCGTGGGCATCGTCACATCGCCGACAGGCGCGGTGATCCGCGACATCGAGACCGTGGCGGCGCGGCGTCATCCAGGCGTGCCGCTGTACCTCGCTCCGGTCCGGGTGCAAGGCGCTGGCGCGGCCGACGATATCGCGCGGGGCATACGCGCGCTGGATAGGCTGCCATTTATTGATGTAATCATAACCGGGCGCGGCGGCGGATCGCTGGAGGACCTGTGGGCGTTCAATGAGGAACAGGTTGTGCGGGCGGTGGCCGACTGCGTCAAGCCCATCGTCAGCGCGGTAGGGCATGAGACGGATACCACGCTGACGGATTTCGCGGCGGACATCCGCGCCCCCACGCCGTCCGCGGCGGCTGAGCTGGCCGTGCCGCTGCGCTCCGCGCTGCTGGACCAGGTCGGGCAGTACCGCGCCCGAATGTTGGGGGCGGCGGATCGTCAGGCCAAACGTTCGCGCGAGAGGCTGGCGAACCTCGCCGCGCGGCTCAACGCGGCGGAACCTCGCCGCGCGTTGGGTGAGCGGCGCAAGAGGATAGCCGATCTGCGGGAGCGGCTGCGCGGCTGCGCGGGACGCGTAATCCCGCCAAAACGCGAGACGCTGGCCGGTCTGGCCGCCCGACTGACCACGCTGAACCCGTCGAGCGCGCTGGAACGAGGCTACGCAATGGTCGCGGATGAACAGGGCCGCTGGCTGAATGGCGCGGACCGGGTCAAGCCGGGCATGGCGCTGTCGATACGGATGCGCGGCGGCGAGGTCAGGACGGACGCCGCCGAGGTAATATTGAACGAAGGAGGCGGGACGCGTGCCGGATGAGACGACGTTCGAGGGCGGTCTGGAGCGTCTGGAGTCGCTGGTAAGGCGCATGGAGACGCAGCCGCTGTCACTGGAGGAGGCCATGGCCTCCTACGCGGACGGGATGCGCCTGGCCCGCTCGCTGGACGAGCAATTGAATCAAACCGAGAAGCAGTTGGTTTTGTTAAGCCTGGACAGCCGGGACGGGACGGGCGGGGACGACGCATGGACATGAGGGAACGGTTGGCCGGGTGGGCGTCCGGCATCGAGCGGGAGCTTGCGGGTTTCTGCGAACCGGAAGGGCCGGAGTATGAGCGGTTCGCCAATATGCTGCGGTATGGGCTGCTTGGCGGCGGCAAGCGGTTGCGCGGCGGGTTGTTGCTGGCCGCGTATGGCGCGATGGGCGGCGACGACCTGGATGGCGAGGCGTTGAGGTTCGCCGCCGCGCTGGAGTGCGTACACGCGTTCTCGCTGATCCATGACGACCTGCCCTCGATGGACAACGCGGCCGAGCGCCGGGGCAAGCCGTCACACCACATGGTATACGGCGAGGGCATGTCGGTGCTGTCGGGCGACGCGCTGCTGGCGATCGCGGCGGAGCGGATGCTCGACATGACCGCGAAGGCCGTTGACCCTATCCGCGTGAGGCGTCGCGTCGGCGCGTCGCTGGCGGTCACGCGATCGGCGGGGACGCGCGGCATAGCGCTCGGGCAGTTCATGGACCTGGAGGGGACGCGCTCGCCGCGCTGGATGGGCGGCGGGGTGGGTGGCCGCGCCGCGCTGCTGGCGGACATCGACCAGCGCAAGACGGCTGAGATGTTCCGCGCGGCGCTCGAGGCGGGTTTCACTTTGGCCGGGGCGGAGGACTGGGAGATCGCGGCCGCCGTGTCGTTCGGGCTGAAGCTGGGCATGCTGTTCCAGATTCGCGACGATATTCAGGACGTGGGCGCGGACGAGGGCATGGTCACCTGGCCCGCCGTGCACGGCCTTGACGAATCGAAACGCCGCGCGGACGCGCTGGAGCGCGGGGCCTTGTCCGACCTTGGGAAACTGGGCGGGCGCGGCTTGCCGCTGGCGGAGTTCGCTGAAATGATGAGGGGCTTTTCTTGACAGCGTAAAGGAGTGACGCCGGTGACCCGCATCACCCATCTGAGCCATATTGTGGAAAACCACGTATTGTGGACCGCGCTGCTGGCGTGGCTCATCGCGCAGGTCGCCAAGGTCGTCGTCATCCTGGTTACCGAGAAGCGGCTCAACATCCGCAAGATCATCCAGTCGGGCGGGATGCCGTCCTCGCACGCGGCGATGGCCACCGCGCTGGCGATGGGCGTCGGGTTCCGCGAGGGATTCGGCGAGCCGATATTCGCTCTGGCGTGCGCGTTGGCGCTGATAGTCATGTATGACGCGTCGGGGGTGAGGCGGCAGGCCGGCCGCCACGCGAAGGTCATCAACCAGATGCTGACCGAACTGGAGAACCTCATAGAAAAGGGCACGCCGATCAATCAGGAGACGCTGATCGATTGGATCGGCCACACCCCAATAGAGGTGCTGGTCGGGGCGGTGCTGGGCGGGGTAGTCGCGGCGTTAATATTGTCGTAGGAGGAAGCGGCCGATGTTTGTCGATCAGGCGCGGATAACGGTTCGGGCGGGCAATGGCGGCAACGGCTGCGTATCGTTCCACCGCGAGAAATTCATACAGAACGGCGGCCCGGACGGCGGCGACGGCGGCGGCGGCGGCGATGTGGTGGTCCACGCCGATCCCCAGCTGCGCACGCTGATGGATTTCAGGTACAAGACGCGCTATGAGGCCGGGGCGGGCCAGGACGGTGGCAGCCAGAACCGCGCGGGCAAGCGCGGCGAGGATATAGTGGTGCGCGTGCCGCCGGGCACGGTTGTGCGCAGGTCGAGCGACAAGGCTTTGCTGGCGGATATGCGCGCCCCGGGCGAAAAGCTGGCTGTGCTGCGCGGCGGGCGCGGCGGCTGGGGCAACCAAAGGTTCGCCACGCCGACGCGCCAGGCGCCTAACTTCGCCAAGCCGGGCGAGAAAGCCGTGCCGGTCGAGCTTGACCTGGAACTGAAGCTGATCGCGGACGTGGGGCTGGTCGGGTTCCCGAACGCGGGGAAGTCCACCATACTATCCGTTGTGTCCAGCGCGAAGCCGAAGATCGCCAGCTACCCGTTCACGACGCTCTCGCCGAACATCGGGATGGTGAGGCGCGGCGGCGGGGATTTCGTGCTGGCCGATCTGCCGGGATTGATAGAGGGCGCGAGCGGCGGCGCGGGCTTGGGTTACGCGTTCCTCAGGCACGCGGAGCGGACGCGGCTGCTTATCCATGTGGTGGACGCGTCGGGCAGCGAGGGGCGCGACCCGGTTGACGACCTGCGGATCATACAGGGCGAACTGGCGAGGTTTGGGAACGCGCGGACGGTCGGCGGCGGGCTGGACTCGCGCGTTGGGATAGTCGTGGCCAACAAGGTGGACCTGCTGGACGAGGACCAGACAGCCGGGATAGTCGCGCGGCTTAGCGAGGCGGCTGGGGGAGTCCCGGTGTTTCCGGCCAGCGCCGCGCGGAATAAGGGGCTGGACCGCGTGGTGGGCGAGGCGTTGCGGCTGTTGAGCGAGGCGCCGCCGCCCGTGCCGGAAGAGGAGCGGGAGGCGTTGGTGGAGCTGGAATCGGTGGAGCCGTCGACCGGGTTCGAGGTGAGGCGGGAGGCTGGGATGTTTTTCGTGGATGGGCCGGGGATGCGCCGTCTGGTGGATTCGGTGAACTTCGGGGACCAGGAGTCGCTGGCGTGGTTCCACCGTTCGCTGAAGAAGCTGGGCGTGATCGACGCGCTTCGGGAGAGAGGCGCGGTCCAGGGCGACAGCGTGATGATAGAGGGCATGGGGTTTGACTTTACGGATTGAATCCTGTCTAGTATAATTTGTACAATATTCCGGGAGGATACTATGCCTAAACTGACTGTCCGCGAGCTGTACGCCGCGCCGCCGACCGAGCCGCTCCATGACGTAACCGTGTCCGGCTGGGTCCGATCCATCCGCGATTCCAAGAACTTCGCGTTCATCGCGCTGTCCGACGGCACGCGCCAGCAGCCGCTGCAGGTCGTCGCCGAGCCGGACAAGGTCGCCAACTATAAGGAAGCGGCGCGGCAGAACGTCGGCGCGGCGCTGACCTGCGCGGGCACGATCATCCCAACCCCCGATCGCAAGCAGCCCTTCGAGATGCAGGCCGCGTCCATCGTGGTCGAAGGCGCGTCCACAATGGATTACCCCCTCCAAAAGAAGGGCCACTCGCTGGAATTCCTGCGCGGGATAGCGCACCTTCGCCCGCGCAGCAATACCTTCGGCGCGGTGTTCCGCGTCCGCTCGCTGGCGGCGCAGCGCGTCCATAAGTTCTTCCATGACCGGGGTTTCGTTTACGTGCATACGCCCATCATCACGACCGCGGACGCTGAAGGCGCGGGCGAGATGTTCCGCGTGACCGTGCTGGACCCCGACAACCCGCCGCGCGGAGCGGACGGCAAAGCCGACCTCGCGCGGGATTTCTTCGGCAAGGCCGCCGGGCTCACCGTGTCAGGCCAGCTGAACGTCGAGGCGTTCTGCCTCGCGTTGCGGGACTGCTACACCTTCGGCCCGACGTTCCGCGCGGAGCGCAGCTACACGCCGCGCCATGCCGCCGAGTTCTGGATGATCGAGCCGGAGATTGCCTTCGCCGACCTCGCCGCCGACATGGACCTGGCGGAGGCGTTCGTGAAGGATCTCGTCGGCGCGATACTGGAGGAGGCAATGCCCGACCTGCGGTTCCTCAACCAGATGTTCGACAAGGGACTGGTCGAGCGGCTGGAGAACGCGGCCTCGTCCAGTTTCGCTCGCGTGACGTATACCGAGGCGATAGGCATCCTCCAGAAATCGGGGCAGGCGTTCGAGTATCCGGTGTCATGGGGCGCGGACCTGCAGACCGAGCATGAGAAGTATCTGGCTGAAACATACTTCAAGCGGCCCGTGTTTGTCCATGACTACCCCAAGGGTATCAAGGCGTTCTACATGCGCGTGAACGACGACGGCAGGACCGTCGCGGCGGCCGACCTGCTCGCGCCGGGCATCGGCGAGTTGGTGGGGGGCAGCCAGCGCGAGGAGCGCATGGACGCGCTGACCGCCCGCATGCTGGAGCTGGGCATGCCACTGGAACCGTACCGATGGTACCTGGACCTCCGCGAGTATGGGAGTGTCCCGCACGCGGGGTTTGGGCTGGGGTTTGATCGGCTGATCATGTTCCTGACGGGCATGTCGAATATCCGCGACGTGCTGCCGTTCCCGCGCACCACCGGCTCGGCGGAATTCTGACCGGGAGTGAAGGCGCTGGCGTTTTTCCATGAGGCGGCTGAGCGGCTGGCGATGCGTGAGCTGGCCGCCCGCGCCGCTGGGCTGCGCCCGGGCGATCCCATCGCGCCGGGAGCGCGTATCGTCGAGTGGGATGGTTCGTTCGACGAGCTTCATCGGATATTGTCGGATGATCCCCCGGTGTTCGTCCGCGACATTCAGCCCATAGAGGAGGGCGTCCTCCCGCGCGAGCGGTTGAGGCGTTACGCCTATACCATATGCCGCTCCGAGCTTAAACTGCTGGAGGCTGTCGGCCTGTTCGGTATACCAACCCCGCGCGGAGGGCTGGCCGTCGACCTTGGGGCCGCGCCGGGCGGATGGTCGTACATACTCGCCTCGCGCGGGATGCGCGTCATCGCCGTCGATCCTGGTGATCTGCGCCCACTGGCCGCCGGACATCCCAACGTCGAGCATGTCCGGACCACAGCGGGGCAATTCCTAAAGACGGCGGGGCGCGGTTCCGCCGCGCTGCTGGTCAACGACATGAAGATGGAGCCAGGGCGTTCATGCGACGTGACACTGGACTACGCCCCGATATTGGAACCGGGCGGCTGGGCGGTCATGACGCTGAAATTGCCTTCGAACGCCGCGTCGTCGTGGCCTGGGATCATCGGCAGGTCACGCGACGCGCTTAAGCAATCATACGCGGTCATGGGAATCCGGCAGCTTCGGGCCAATCGCAGCGAGGCCACCTGCGTTATGGCGCGGCTGGGATAATTTCGGGTTAATAACGCGCGGGGTGGAGCATATCCTGTCCATGTGAGAATTCATAGGGATGGGAGGGTTTGCCTGTGGGCGCGATACCCTACGTGGAGACATTGACGCGCGGTCCGCAGGTCCTGCGCAGGACCGTCAAGTTATACTTCTATAGGTACCAGAACGCGGGCGACATGTTCGCGCCATGGATGATGAACCTGCTGTTCAACGTGAAGGCGCTGTGGAGCACGACGGGCCAGGCCGACATCGTCGCGGTGGGCAGCATACTGGACCATTTCTCTACCGACCGCAAGCATTCCGCGATCCGCGACGATCCGCTGTATGTTTGGGGGGCTGGGTATCTGCGCTCCGAGCCGTACATAATGCCGCTGATAAGGCCGCTGGACGTTCTCGCGCTGCGCGGTCCGCTGACCAAGGCGCGGCTGGAGGCGTCGTCCGGCCAGGCGATCGACTGCCCGCTGGCCGATCCGGGGCTGCTGGCCTCGCGGCTGCCGGGACTGCCACCCGTCCGCAAGGATATCCCGCTAGGGGTCATCCCGCATTACCAGGAGAAGTACCTTCCGTTCTTTGATGGGTTCGTGGAACGCCACCCGAACGCGCGGGTGCTGGATATCCAGATGGATCCGCGCGGCTTCCTGGAACAGCTGCGCCGATGCGAGACCGTAATCACCACAAGCCTTCACGGGGCGGTGTTCGCCGACGCGTTTGGGATCCCGAACCGCTGGTGCGTGATGGAAAGCCGCGAGAAGTGGTGGGATAACAAATTCTTCGACTATTACGGCTCGTACGGGCTGGACATGAAGCCGCTCAACCTAGACGACGAGGCGCCGCCCACGCCCGATGAGATAAGGGCGTCGTACTTGATCGACGGAGGCGAGGTCGACCGCAAGCAGGAACAGCTGATCGAGAGTTTCCCGTACAGGTTCAGTTACTGACCCAGCAGGGCCTCCAGGAACCTCGCGCCGTACGTCCGCACCTTGTGTTCGCCCACGCCCGTCACGCCCAGCATGGCGGTGAGGGTCTGCGGGCGTTTGCGGCACATGTCTTCCAGCGTCGCGTTGCTGAAGACCATATACGCCGGGATGCCCTGCTCCTTGGCCAGGCTCAGGCGCAGTTCCTTCAGCCGCTCGAACAGGTCGCCGTCGAGCGCGGCGGACGTGGCCAGCCTGGGTTTGGGTAAACGCGCCCTCGCGGTGGGTTCGGCCTCGGCTTCGGCGGCGGCAGTGATGGCGGCGGGATCGCGAGGTCCCTTGCAGCTGCCGCACGCGTCGCACCGCACGGGGGGGGTCTCGCCGAAATAGCGCAGCAACCTCGCGCGGAGGCATCCGCCGCCCGTCGCGTATGATATCATCGCCTCAAGGCGCTGCTTGGCGCGGTACAGCGCGTCCGGATCACGCGCGTCGTCGCCGCGCTCTATCAGGCTCTTGCGAACCATTATATCAGCCGGCGCGAACAGCAGCAGGCACAGCGCGTCCGAGCCGTCGCGTCCCGCGCGTCCGGCCTCCTGGTAGTAGCTTTCAAGGTCGCCGGGCATGTTGTAGTGGATGATGAAGGACACGTTGGATTTATCGATACCCATACCGAACGCGTTGGTCGCGACGAGTATGGGCGTGTCGTCCACGGCGAACGCGTCCTGGCTCTGGCGGCGCTCGTCGTCGGACATTCCGGCGTGGTAGCGTCCGGCGTTAAAGCCGCGGCCGCGCAGCGTGGCGCAGACCGCGTCGACCGTCTTGCGAGTGGCGCAGTATATGATGCCGCTGCGCCCGCGCTGTTCGTTGAGGATGGCCAGCAGGAGCCTGTCGCGGGCGTGCCCGCCCTTCCCTCTGATCACCTCGAAGAAGAGGTTCGGGCGGTCGAACGTGCCGACCGCTTGGACGGGATCGCGCAGCCCGAGCAGGTTGACGATGTCCGCCCGCACCCGCGCGGTGGCTGTGGCCGTGAACGCGGCCACAGTGGGTCGGAAGGGCAGGTCTTCAACGAACGGGCGTATATCCAGGTAGCTGGGCCTAAAGTCGCGCCCCCATTGCGAGACGCAGTGCGCCTCGTCCACCGCGATCCGCGCCGGGGGATGTTCCGCCGTGAACGCGCGGAAGTCGGGGCTTGATAACCGTTCCGGCGCGATATATATGACGCGGTACATCCCGGCCGCGGCGTTGTCCAACGCGCGGCGGTACTGGCCGGGCGTCAAGGCGCTGTTGAGGAACGCGGCGGCCACGCCGTTCTGCCTCAACGCGCCCACCTGGTCCTTCATCAGCGAGACCAGCGGCGATACCACGAACGTCGCGCCTTGCGTCATCAGCGCAGGTATCTGGTAACACAGCGACTTGCCGCCGCCCGTGGGCATGACGGCCAGCGCGTCGCGGCCGGCCAGCGTCGCGTCGATGATGGCCTCCTGACCGGGCCGGAACGTCCCGTAACCGAACACGCCGCGCAGTATGTCGGCTTTTGTCTGCATGCGTTAAGGTTAGCAGGTTTTGCCCGGCGGGTCAAACACTGCCATTGTCCTTAACGCACCTTGAGCACGGTTCCTTCTCCGCCGCCACCGCGCTGCTAAGCGTGGTTTCGCGCGGACTCCTCATGTTGGAGCACGTGGGGTTATAGTGGTATTTCGAACCCGTTCGGCTCAGGTACACGGGCCGCGCGGCGAGTATCGCCTCATACAGTCCCTCGGGGAACTGTTCGGGCAGCGGCTGGGACATGTCGTACATCTTGTTAAGCGCGAGCGCGTACGCGCCGGAGCCAAGCAGGTTCTCCGCGTCGGTGACGGGCGCGACGGCCAGCGTTCCGGACTCGATATACCCGCTGTACACATAGTCCCCCGACTCGAACGCGGCCTGGTACCATCCCGGCGACAGCGGGTCGTCCGCCGCGTACACGCATACGAGCGTGCCCGTATTGGGGATGACCGCCAGTTCCTCGCCGCCCGGCTCGAAGTACACGCCCACGCCGTCGGCGTTGGTCGTGCCGATGAGAACCTCCAGCATGTTCAGGTCGATCAACCCGTTGTCGTCCAGCGGGATGGGCGGCAAGCCGCCGGCCTCCTCCGCCCACGCGGTCACGCAAGCCAGCGCGAGAATGAGTGTTAATAATAATGATACCAATCGTCTCTTTCCACGCATGGGAATCCGCCTCCAGCCTATTATTGGATTTACTGTTTTGTCAAATGATAACACAGTTTGGCCGACGGTATCAATGGAAATAATTACAAGACAATAATTGCCAACGGACCGCGATTCCGGCGGTTTACACATACAGCGCCGGTATGGTATAATGTAAACATAAACCGCTGCGGCCGAAAGGAGTACACGCATGGGCGAACTGCATGTACTGGAGCATCCGCTGATCCAGCACAAGCTGGGCATAATGCGCGACGTGAACACGTGCACGAAGGACTTCCGGGAACTGCTGGACGAGATATCCACATTGATGGTGTATGAGGTCACGCGCGGGCTGTCGACCAAGCCGGTTGAGATAACAACGCCTATAGGCCCGGCGACCGCGTACGTGCTCAGCGGGAAGAAGCTGGGGCTGCTGCCGATACTGCGGGCGGGGCTGGGCATGGTGGACGGGATAATGCGGATGATGCCCAACGCGCGGATTGGGCATATCGGGCTGTACCGCGACCCGCTCACGCTGGAGCCGGTGGAGTATTATTGCAAACTCCCGCCGGACATAGAGGAAAGGGACCTGTTCGTGCTGGACCCGATGCTGGCGACCGGAGGATCATCCTCCGCCGCCATCACGTTCGTTAAGAACCGGGGCGGGAAGAACATCACGCTGGTATGCCTGATAGCGGCGCCGGAGGGCGTGGCCAGGATACAGCGCGACCACCCGGACGTGGAGATATTCGTGGCGGCGCTGGACGAGCGGCTCAACGAGCATGGCTATATCGTGCCAGGGCTGGGCGACGCGGGCGATAGATTGTTCGGAACGAGGTAAGGACATATGGAGAATAAACCAGCGAAGAAGACCAGCGCCCCAGACTTCAAGGACGCGAAGTGCAAGCCGTTCTACTTTGAGGGCGGGCCGATCGCCGCGCTGCTTATCCACGGGTTTACTGGCTCCCCGGCGCACATGCTGCCGCTGGGCGAGGCGCTGCGCGACGCGGGCTATACCGTCCGGGGGATACTCCTGCCCGGACACGCCGAGACCGTCGCCGCAATGTCGCGAACGGACTATACCGAGTGGCTGGACGCGTCCGAGAAGGCGCTGAAGAAACTGATGGATACCCACGAGAAGGTGGTGGTCGGCGGATTGAGCATGGGCGGCTTGATAGCGTGCCGGCTGGCGGAGACGTACCCGGTCGCCGGGCTGCTGTGTTACGCGCCCGCGCTGAAGTTCAAGCGCGGGATAAACTACCTCGCGCCAGCCGTGAAGCACCTGTTCCCATATATGTCATGGAAGACGAACGACCGCCATCGCGACCCGGGGTTCATGAAGGAATACAACATCGGCTACCTCGGCCTGCCAGTGGCCAAGGTGGAGGACCTGATCAAGCTGCAGAGGATGACGCTGCCGGAGCTTAGCAAGATCAATTGCCCCACCCTCGTCGTCCAGTCCAGATTCGACGAGCAGGTTCACCGCGACGCGCCTGAGACGCTGCGCGGCGGGATCAGCAGCCGGGTCCGCGAGGTGATGTGGCTGACCAAGTCGCCCCACGTGTGCACGATAGGCGCGGACCACGACGAGGTGTTCGAGCGCACGATACAATTCCTGCGCGGGCACGTGGGCTGACCTGTTGCGGAAGCATGCGGTATTACCGCTAATGTTTTAACAACCCGTTACGTAAAACCGAAGATTGTGTTATATTATATGAACAACTCATGAGCGGCGCACGAAAAAGCGCTGTTCATGAGTTTTATTATTGAGTTGCCGTATCGGTTCGCGGGTTGGTCCGCAATGTCCGGTACGCGGCCGCAAAACGGACGCGAAAGGGGAGTGAGCTGATGGCGGGACGGACCAATTACACATACACCGCGATCTACAACCGCTCGTTCGCGAAGCCCGGCAAGTTCCAGGCGGCGGGCGCCAACGGGCGGTCATACGCCCTGGAGCCGCTGGACAGGGATGAGGATAATACAGGCCGCGGCGATACGCCCGTATTGGCGCTGCTGTTCTTTGTATTGCCGATACTGGGTCTGTTCGCGATACTGCTCCAGCCGATGAGGTGGATATTCACGGCGGCGGCGGCGCTCTCGCTGCTAACGATGTGGGCGCTTAGGTGCTTCATGCCTAGGGCGAGGATCGCCATATCGCTCGTGCTGGCCGCGCTTGTCGCGCTGGCCGTCTACGGGGCGATGGCTTTGCCGATAACGGACGTTAACCAGGGTAACAATACAGGAAGCAACATCACCGATCCCTCCGACCTGTTGGGCGCGTTGACCAGCGAGACGGAGGACGACGGCTTAACGGATTACGACGAGGGCGGCGCGTTGGCCGTACAGGGCAACCAGCCCGAGGCGATGCCGCTGTCCGCCGCGCAGACGGTGCTGGAGGCATACCTGGAACTGTGGAAGCAGGGCAACAACATCGAGGGAATGATCGAATACACCTGGCCGGAATGGCGGCGGGCTATCGAGAATCCGCAGATCACGCTGTACACCAGCCTTAGCCAGAGAAAGCTTCAGGACTGGGAGTACACAATGCCCGCGTTCAGCGACATGGATACGGTCATAACTATCCCGGTGCTGACGCATATGACAACCAATTCGGGCACGTTCAAGTTCCGCCACGAGGCGATGCTGTACCGCGTCGGCGACCAGTGGTATGTCGATCCCAACTCGTTCAAGAGTTCCATACAGGTGGTCGACCCGACCCCGTCGCCCGACCCGAACGCCACGCCGAAGCCTACGCCGGCGGCGTCGGTCAGCCCGTCGTTGAAGCTGTGGTACAACAGCGACGGCGGCTCGCTGTACCACACGAAGAAGGACTGCTCGTCGATCGCGCAGAGGTACTGGTCGAAGATGAGTTCGTTCACGTTCTCGCAGTTGAAGGATAACAAGTATTCCAAGCTCAAGCCGTGCACGGTGTGCGGCTCACCCGAGAGGCCGTAACATGGCGCAACCCCACCGTCAGCGCGGTGGGGTTGGTTCCGTCAAATGGCGGACCGGGCGGCGGCGGCAGTCCTGCCGTAATCGCGCCAGCGCACCCAGTATCCGGCGCCCAGACCCCGGTCGAAGGTGTATCCAGTAAGCCCGGCCGGAGGCTCCGCGCCGTCGCCGCCCCTGTACAGCGCGGCAGTCCTGGTAACGCGGTCGCCCTCCACCATAACACCCAACAGGCTCTCCTCGCCGCTCAACGCGCATGGGGAGCGGACGAACTGCCATCCCGGCAAGCTCACGTCGTCGCTGGGGGCGCCGCGCTCGAATACCTCGCGCAGGTCGGAGGCCTCCTCCGGCCAATCCCACACGGGTTTGCGGTACGCGCCCCATATCGGCCAATCCCCTTCGGGTTCAGGGGCTCTGGCGGAGCGGAAGAAGCCGCGTTTGGCTGTCCGCTTGCCGTTTCCCATTGCAGGTATCGCTGGCTGGCGGAATATTATGTCGGTATCATCGCCGATGTCGGCGGCGGGTTCCACGGTTGAATCCGGCGCGGCTGCGGGCACGGCCTCACGGATGGGTTCGGCGGCCGGGATCGGTTCCGCAACCGGGATTGGTTCCGTGGCCAGAATCGGTTCCGTAGCCGGGATCGGTTTCGTAGCCAGAATCGGTTCCGTAGCCGGGATCGGTTTCGTAGCCAGAATCGGTTCCGTAGCCGGGATCGGTTCCGTAGCCGGGATCGGTTCCGTAGCCGGGATCGGCTCCGTAGTCAGTATCGGTTCCGTAGTCAGTATCGGTTCTGCGGTCAGTACCGGTTCCGTAGCCGGGATCGGTTCTGCAGCCAGTACCGGCCCAGCAGCCGGGATCTGCTCAACGGCGGTAACCTTCCCAGCGGCGGGTTGACGCGCGGCCTTCAGCGCGTCGGTCATGGCGAGGATCGTCTCCATAGGCGCGGAAGCCAGCAATGAGATCAAGTCTGCCAGCGGCTGGGGGATGGATTCGGCAGGCTTGGCGGCTGGTTGGGCTGCTGGCTCGATGGTGGGTTCGGCAACCGGCTCGGGAGAAGTCGCGGCTGCCGGGGTTATAGCCGGGGCGGGCGTTGGCTCGGGCGTGTTGGGCTGCATCCTCTCGATGATGGCTTCGGCGGCGCGGGGCGCGGGTTCATACCTGGCGGGTTCCACGGTTTTACCGGCGGTAAACAGGCCTACGCCGTCGACGCGCTCATACTGAGGCGCGGAGGCGGCGCGCTGGTAACGCTCCGGCTTGCATACCGAGCGGACGGCATCCCAGTCCGCTCTGCCAGCGTTGAGGTTCCCAACAAGCAGGACCTCGCCGCATCCGGTGATGGCTATCGCGTCGAAGTCAGCCAGTTCCATGTCGTCAAGCTCGTCGGTCCCGCGGTATTCGCGTAGCAGCCCGCCCTGGCCTCGCGAGTCCACGCGGATGCGGCCGCAGTCCAGCCTCCGGCGCTTGCGCAGGGATACCAGGTAGCCGTGAATGTCGCTCGCGGTGCGCTCAAGGCCAACCGCCTGCATCTGGATAATGATCCGTGAGCCTGACTGCTCGATGTTCGTGAACCCGGTTTGTCCCTGCGCACCCTGCAGCATCAGCAGTCTGCGTTTGTACCCCGTATCCGTACGCGCCACCCCCACTCGTCCAACTATACCTGAGGATATCATATGCGCGTGAGCCGTCCCGCAGAACGCGCGGCGCGAAGGAAGGTAACGCTATGACCCGAACCGCCCGGACCAGGCCAGGCATCCCCCGGAAGGGGGACTCCCGTGGCGGGCATGCCGCCCTCGCGCTGGTTATAGTTGTATTGATACAGGTATTATGCGTTAACGCCGCCAGCGCGTCCGAGCCTGTGTACATCGGCGAGGCGGTGACCAACATGGCCATCCGCTCCACAAGGGACCGAGGCGCGAGCCCCGTCGGGTACTTTGAGGCGAATGACATTGTTCGGATACTGGAGGTCGAGCCGGAGTGGCTCTACGTGCGCAAATCCAGCGGCGGCGAGACGGAGGGTTACGTGCTGCGCCACCTGGTGAACGTCACAAAGCAGCTTGATCCCGACGCGCTGCCGTACGGCGCGGTTCCCTCCAGACACGCGGCCCGCGTGATATACGACGCGCCGCTGTATGACGGCCCGTCGACCGGATCATCCACGCTGATGAACCTGCCCGAGGGATCGCGCGTGGCCATCATATCCATAGACAACGGCTGGGCGAAGGTGCTGTACTTCCGGCAGTATGGTTATGTGTACATGTCCCACCTGAAGGAACTGGAGCCCGTCATGCCCGACGCGCTGGCCGCCAAACCCGGCCAGCTGATCGCCGCTTTCGCCACAGCCTACGAGACGAAAGAGGATCAATTAAATATCGGCAGGATGAATAACATAGAAGTGGTGTGCGGCTACATGCGGGGGCAGGTTATGCTCCCGGGCGAGGAGATATCGTTCAACAAGTGGGTGGGGCCGTACAGCGGGGCGCGGGGATACATGGAGGCTCCGATACTCTTCGATGGCAAGACGATGCCCGGCTATGGCGGCGGCACATGCCAGGTATCCACGACACTCTACAACGCGCTGCTCCCGCTGCGGGGGATAACGGTGCTGCTGCGGCGGGCGCATGGTCCCAGCGGCGCGGTATACGTGCCCCACGGCGTGGACGCGGCTGTCGGAAGCGCCGCGATCGACCTTCGCTTCCGCAACGATTACAGTTTTCCTATAATGTTTGAGACATACGCCGGGCGGGGCATGCTGTTCATAGGGATTTACAAGGCGTGGTAACGCCGCGAGGAGGCGATCGGCGGGCATGTGGGAACGGTTGTCGAGCCTGAATAATCGGTCCAACGACCTGCTGCGCAAGTCGGCGATAGTGCTGGCGATGCTTGGTCTTGTCGCGGTGATCAGCCTGCTGCTGCCGTACGTCGCGCCGTTTATCGTCGCGCTGGCGCTGGCGGCTGTCATCGAGCCGCTGGTGAAGCTGCTGTCGCGGCTGTTCGGGCGAATGAAGACGCGCCGCGCGGTTGCCGCCGCCATATGCACGGCCTTGCTGCTGGCGTTGATACTGTTATCCGCGCTGGCGCTGTCCACGCGGGTATTCAGCGAACTGCGCGGCATGGCGCTGACCCTACCGCGCAATGTCGCGGGAGGGGTCACCAGCGCGATGGCCTGGCTTGACGAGCGTCTGGAAGAGATCGACCTGATAGACGACGAGACCCGCGCCGCGATACGGCAGCTGATCATAACGCTGGGCAGCTCGATCACGAGCGCGGCCAGCGCGTTCGCCTCGTCGCTGGCGCGAGGGTTATGGAACACCGCGACCGTCACAGTTCCCCAGGCGCTGCTGTTTACCACGCTGGCGTTCATGGGGACATTCTACCTGAGCGCCGACAAGGACCGGATCATCAAATTCCTGTGCTCGCTGATGCCGGCTGGCGCGCGCCAGGGAAGCGCGATGATCAAGGCCAACCTCTTCCGGGGCCTGGTCGGTCAGCTTCGGGCGCAGCTGATCATGCTGTTGGTAACGTTCACGGAACTGTCGATCGGCTTCTCGCTGATCCAGATGGAGTATATCATGCTGTTGGCGGCGGTCATCGCTATACTGGACGCGCTGCCGATCATTGGCACGGGCCTATTCCTGATACCCATGTCGATAGCGGGGTTCTTCGCGTCCGACTTCCGCCGGGGCGTGGGCTACTTGCTGCTTTACGTAATCATCGGCATCGTCCGCCAAACCCTTGAACCTAGACTTATAGGCCGCAGCATCGGCCTCCACCCGCTGGCCACGATGATGAGCATGTATGCCAGTTACCGCGCGATTGGACTGACGGGCATGATCATTGGCCCGATCCTCCTTATGATGATAATGACAGTCCTAACCTACCTGACGAATCCCCCAAGCCCGAAGCCCAACGCCAAGCCTGAGATTGTCATAACGATCCCGCGCCTGACCATGCCGCGCAGGAAGTCAAAGCGCTTCCCCCACAAGCCCGAGCCTAGCGGCTGACTCCCCGTGCCTGGAGCGTGTCCCATCCAGTCGTCAAGGGCAGGGTGGAGATTTTCCACAACGCAGACCGTGTCCGGCCGGTATGCGTTGCGGAAAATACTACCCGACCTTGACGCCGGGTCGCTAAACGCCCCATAATGGAATCAGGGTTTGTTGTAAGCGCGCTTACAACAAACCCTTGTATGAACCGTACCCCGTTCCCCCCGAACCTATTCCCCGTACCTCCACCCATTCAACTCGGATAGATGCCCACGCTCCTGGCTAAGCACCTCTTCCAACTGATTCCTAACCTCTCCGGACGCGTTTTCCAGCATCTTCCCATAATAATCGATGGAGTCATTCTCCGCCTGGATTGCCGCGTCCAGCATACGTTCCATTGATTCGAACGCGCCTTCCCCGGCCATCTGCATCAACCCGCCCGGAATAAACGCGTCGGCGGCCAGCGCGGCTGAAAGCGACCCGCCGATCTCGTCCTCGCCCGGCGTGTCGCCGCGCAGCGACTCAAAGTAGCGCAGGTGCGAATTCTCCTCATCCAACAGGCGCAGCAGCAATCCTCTCAGCCTGTCGTCGGAGACGATACGCGCCGCGCGTTTATACAGGGCGATGCCGCGCTTTTCCATCTCGCTCGCCACAGCCATGGCGTTGACGATCCCTCCGGTCTTACCATCCATCATGCGCAGTCTCCTCCCCCAAAAAAGATAAACACCGGCGCGGAGGGGTTCGCGCCGGTTCTACAGCGGTCACGCTGCG
Source organism: Oscillospiraceae bacterium (assembly GCA_031270865.1). Classification (GTDB taxonomy): domain Bacteria; phylum Bacillota; class Clostridia; order Christensenellales; family Aristaeellaceae; genus BNUH01. The sequence goes on along the minus strand of JAISWI010000019.1, from coordinate 113,560 downwards.
TCTTAGAAACTTCATTCATATAACGCCGGCGCGTTTGGTTTTCATCCCGCCGCCAATAAAAAAACTTACTGATTCCGTAAAAAAACGCGCGGCGGGAGGGGAATCCGCCGCGCTTATTCGGAAGGGGGAGATTTGCGGTCAATCGCCTGTTGTTTGAAACTTCATCTATAAAACGAGCCGGTCCGACAGAATCATCCCGCGATCGCGCTTTGCGTGGTAATATTTTAAGAAAATATGACGCACATTTCGTGTTGATAACCCGGCCTCCGGCGGCTGTGGATAACTCGCTTTAAGAACAGGCTTGCGACAAGGTTTTTTTCACTGTATCCACCGGGTTGTGCACAGCAAACCGCGTTATGTGAATGGAAACGAACCGTTATCCACAATCTTATCAACAATCCAGCAGCAGTTGTTGATAAATAAGCGTTCAGAGACTATCATTGTCCGTCATACATCTGTAATATATTGGGTGAGACAGCATATGGAGCCGCTGACGGAGGAGGCCATGCCTGCCATGGGGGATGCCGCGTCTCTGGCGAGGTTGTTCAGCAGGAGCGTATCGTCGGCGGACGCGCTGAACGCCAGGCCGCAGGACAGCGCGGAGTCCAGCGCGTAGAGGTAAGAGGCCATGCCGTTGTGCAGCGCGGCGAATCCATCAAAGATCCGTAAAAGCAGGTCTGGGACCTCCGGCGGGCATTGGCTGTCCAAACAGCGCGGGGCAAAGGGTTCGGCGGTCATACTAACGCCTCCGATGGCAATATGGTTATATATATGTACGGCATCGCGCAAAGGTGACCGCGCATCCGTTGACATGCTTTTCGGAAAACGGCCATAGAGTATCCAGAGCAAGTATGGGGGTGCGTGGCATGCGCATAGGGAAACGGCGGACTATCCGCCACGCGCAGCAGCTGGGTTTGCCGGAAGACGTTGTGCTGGGCCTGCCGCGCCTGGTGCTGCATGGGAACAGCAGCATGACGCTGGAGAACCACCACGGCGCGTTGGAATACGGCTCAACCCGTATCCGTATGCGCACCTCTCTGGGTACGCTGACCATACTGGGCAGCGATATGTCGCTGACCCGGATGGGCCGCCATGACATGATGCTGCGCGGCGAGATCCAGTCCGTCAACTTCGAGGGCGCCAGCGAATCCGGCGCGGGTAAGGGGCGATAGGGTATGTACGGCGGCACGGTGCGCTTCGCGCTGGAGGGATTGTCGCTGGAGCGGCTGCTGAACCAGTGTATCGAGATGGGCGTGATACTGTCGGATGTGCAGCGTCCGCGCGTGCGCGTGATAACTGCGGCGGTGTCCAGCGGACAGTTCAAGCATATAAAGGCCCTGGCTAAGAAATATGATTGGAAGCTGACCGTCCGCAAGGTGACCGGGCTGCCGAGGCTGCGCGATTTCGCGTGGCGGCGGGCCGCGCTGGTCGCGGGCGCGTTGGTATTCCTGGCCGTGGCGTGGTATATGTGCAACTGTATCTGGTCCATCCAGATCCATGGCGCGGGGCCGTACCTGGGCGAGGTAAGGCAGGTATTGAGGGAGAACGATATCGCGCCGGGCCGGTTCAGCATGAACATTGACGTGGAGGAGCTGCGCGCGCTGCTGGCCAGGCGGTTGAGCGGGCTGGCGTGGGTCAGCGTGTCGGTGGACGGGGTGCGGCTGAAGGTGTACTGTGTGCAGGGCGTTCCGCGGGTGGAGTCGGATTTGTCGGACCAGCCTGGGGATATCTTCGCCTCGCGCGACGGCGTGATCGAGTCTGTGCGCGTGGCCGCCGGAACCGCGCAGGTCAAGCAGGGCGACGCCGTGCGCAAGGGGCAGCTGCTGATCAAGGGGGAAGAACGCTCATGGGGCGGCGCGGTGAACCAAGTCGCGGCGAGGGGCGAGGCGCTGGCCCGCGTGTGGTACACGGCTGAGGCCGTCGTGCCGCTAACGGAGGTGGTATCCGTACCGGATGGCGAGTCCGCGCTGCGCAAGGTATACGTCACGCCGTGGGGGGAGTGGTCGCCCGAAGGGATACCCCTGTTCGAGGACGCGCAAGCCGTGGACGCGCAGGCCCGCGTCGTGTTGATCGGCGCGGCGCTGCCGCTGTGGATGCGCCTGGAGGAATACGTGCCCGTCACGCTGGAAAGCAGGCCGCGCGACGAGGAGGAGGTCAAACATGAGGCCGGACTGGCCGCGCTGAGGCTGGCGCGGGAAGCGGCGGGTGTCGACAAGCCGATTGTTGACAAATGGGTGGAATATAGTATTATAGATAATACCATTGGAGCAGGGACGAGTCCCGGCGTGAAGGCGCGTCTAACATTAGAGGTGTTGGAAGATATCGCCAAATAACCGTTCGAATACATGGAAGGTGCGGAGGCGGACGCTTTGCCCGAATCGTTAAGCGTGAAGCTGAACGTGGACAGCCTGGACCACGCGCTCCAGCTGTTCGGAGTCAACGATGAGAATATCCAAGCGCTGGAACAGGAGACCGGCGCGGCGATAGCCCTGCGCGGCGAGGAACTGACATTTACCGGATCGGAACAGGCGGTGAGGCTGGCCTCATCGGTGCTGGACAAGGCGCTGGAGATGCAGCGCAGGCGCGAGGTGATAGACCGCGCGAGGATACGCTACGCGGTGTCGCTGGCCCGTGAGGGCCAGTTGGACAGGCTGGAAGAGATCCTGTCCGATGTCATAACAATCACCCATCGCGGCAAACCTATAACCAGCCGCACGCTGGGGCAGAAGCAATACGTCCAGCTGATGCGAAGCCAGCGCATGGTCTTCGCGATAGGCCCGGCCGGGACGGGCAAGACATACCTTGCCATGGCGATGGCGACGCTGGCCCTGCGCAACAAGGAGGTCGAGCGGATCATACTGACCCGCCCAGCCGTCGAAGCCGGGGAAAAGCTGGGCTTCCTGCCCGGCGACCTGGCGCAGAAGGTCGACCCGTATCTGCGCCCGCTCTACGACGCGATGTATGACCTGATGGGCGTGGAGTCATACCAGAAGCTGGTCGAGCGCGGCGCGGTCGAGGTCGCGCCGCTGGCGTACATGCGCGGGCGCACGCTGAGCGACGCGTTCGTGGTGCTGGACGAGGCGCAGAACACGACCGGCGAGCAGATGAAGATGTTCTTAACGCGCATGGGCTTCGGCTCAAGGATGGTCATAACGGGTGACGTCACCCAGATAGACCTGCCGCCGGGGAAGCGGTCCGGGCTGGTGGAGGCCGTGGAGACGCTGCGCGGCGTGCCGGGCATCGGGATATCGTACCTCACCCACAGGGACGTGGTGCGGCATGAGCTGGTACAGGCCATAGTCAAGGCATACGAGAAACACGAGCGGCGGCGATAGGAGGGGTCAGGCGTGGCGGAGGGCAACGGCGGCAATGACGGCGGTTCAGGCATATCGCGCGGGCTGAAACGCCTGCTGACCGGGAACACGGTCCTATGCGTGGCGATCGGCGTTGCGGCGTATATCGCCATGACCGCTGTCGTCGCGCTGTCGTCCTCGCCGAAACAGTTCGACCTTCGCGCGGGGGACATCGCGCCCCAGACCATCGCCGCCACGAAGGACATACTGGACGAATCCACCACGAACGCTAACCGTGAGCGGGCCGCAGCCTCCGTCGCTCCCAGTTACATGGAGGCTGACGGGGCTCGCGAGGAGTCGCTGGCGCGGCTGGACGCGATATTCGCGCAGATGGAGGAGTCCCGCGCGTTCGGCGAGGCGTTGAAGTACGGCGCGGGACTGTTCTCGCAGTCGTATACCCCGCCCGCGCCGGGACCCGCCCCTACCGGCCAGGCCAACATCGAGGAGACCGGCCAGCCCGATCCGGATGAGACCGCCGCCCCGACCGCGCCGCCGCCCACCGCGCGTCCCGCCGTGACACGCGTCCCCGACGGCGTCCTCCAGCGCGCTCATTATGACGCCGCCGCGCAATACATACCCGGGCTGAACCTGAGCACATGGCAGACGACGATACTGCTGGGCCTGTCGTCCCAGGAGCTCATAGACGCGCGGGACCAGGCCCGCCGCGCGTTGTCGGAGGCCATGGACAGCATGATCGTCGAGGGGCAGACGGACAGCGCGATCGCCGGCATTCAGCGCCAGTTGAGCGTCAACATGCCTCTGGACGTGTGCTACAACATCGCGATGCCCGCCATCCGCGCCAGCATCCAACCCAACATGGTGCTCAACCAGGCGGAGATAGAGCAGCGGCGCGAGGAGGCCCGCCAGGCTGTCGAGCCTGTTTACTACAAGCAGGGCCAGAACATAGTCCTCGCCGGGAACCGCGTTACCGCCGACCAGATAAAGCTGCTCAACGACCTGGGCATGCTGCGCGGGCGGCCCATTGACAAGGTGCTGCTGGGCGGGGTGTGCCTGCTGGTAGGGCTGACTATGATGGTGTTCATACTGTACCTGCGGTTGTTCGTCAGGCAGATGCTGGGCCAGCCCCGCCAGCTGCTGCTGCTGTCCACGCTGGCGCTTGTAACCATCGGCGCGACGCTGGCGCTTCAGGGGATATCGCCCAACCTCGCGCCGCTGGCTCTGGGGGCGCTGCTGGCCGCCACGTTGGTGTCGCCGCAGGTGGGTTTCGCGTTCAACGTGTTCCTGTGCGTGCTGCTGGGGTGCTTGCCGCGCGGCGCGGGCTCGTACGCGCAGCAGATGCTGCGGGTCATCACGCAGGGGATGCTGGGCGGGACGCTGGGCATATTCGTGATGGCCGGGCGGTCTAAGCGCGTGACGACGCTGTTCGCCGGGGCATACGTCGCGCTGTTCAACATGGTGAGCATGTTCGCTCTGGGATTTATTACCAATAACAGCATGCCTACGATACTGCGCGAGGCGCTGTTCGCGTGCGGCGGCGGGCTGCTGGCTTCGCTGGCCGCGCTGGGGCTCTCGCCCGCGTTGGAATGGGCGTTCAACGTAGTCACCCCGGCCAAGCTCATAGAGCTGGCGAACCCGAACCAGCCGCTGCTCCAGCGGCTGATGATGGAGACGCCCGGCACATACCACCACTCGCTGTTGGTCGCGAGCATAGGCGAGGCGGCGGCGGACGCCATCGGCGCGAACGGTCTGCTGGTGCGGGTCGGCGCATATTATCATGACGTCGGCAAACTGCCCCATCCGCAGTATTTCAAGGAAAACCAGCTGGCCGACAACCCACACGACACGATGGAGCCGTATACCTCCGCGCAATTGATCATCGCGCATGTGTCCGAGGGAATCGCGCTGGCGCAGCAGCACCGCCTGCCCCGGCAGGTCATCGACATGATAGCCCAGCACCACGGCGACACCCCTGTGCTCTACTTTTACAACAAAGCGCGGGAGCGCGAGGGCGACGCGGTCCAGTTGTCGCGTTTCAGGTATAACTATCCGCGCCCGCAGACCAAGGAGGCCGCCGTGCTGATGCTGGCGGATTCGGTGGAAGCGGCGGTGCGGGCAACGCCCCAGCCCTCCGCGAAGAAGATCGAGCAGACGATACAGGCCGTGGTCAGGCAGAAGGCGCAGGACGGGCAGCTGGACGAGACGCCGCTGCGCTTCAAGGACGTGAGCATGGTATGCAAGGTATTCTGCGAGGCGCTGGCTGGGCTTTACCACCAGCGGATAGAGTATCCCGCGCTGGAGACAGGGCGCAAACCGGGAACTGAGCTGCCGCCGGGACAGGAGGGCCTAGCCGATGACGGTCAGGGTAAGGGTTGAGGGCGGGCACGGCGTGTCGGCCCAAACGATGGGATTGCTGGAATCGATAGCGGAGTCGTTATTGCGACATGAAGGTTTGGATGGCCGTTACGCGGTGGACGTATGTTTCGCGGACGCGGCGGGCATCCGGCGGGTGAACCGTGAGCAGCGCGGCGCGGACCGGGTGACCGACGTGCTGTCATTCCCTGGGGAGGCGTTCCCGGGTGGTACGGCCAAGGAGCATCCGGAGCGGCTGCGGCGGCTGGTGGAACCGGAAACGGGATACCGCGCCCTCGGTGACATATTGATATGTTTGGATAAGGTACAGGAGCAGGCGCGGGCGTACGGGCACTCGCCGGAACGGGAGCTTGGGTACCTGTTCGCGCACGGGGTTTGCCATTTACTAGGATATGACCACTGCGGGAAGAAGGAGCGCGTGGCGATGCGGGCGTTGGAGGAGATGGCGATGTCCGACCTCGGACTCACGCGCGACTGCGAGTGTGACAGCGAATGCTGCGGTGATGAAGATATAACTGAATAGGCAGGTATCACTATGGACGAGAGCATACTGCTCAGGGAGGCGCAGTCCGCCCGGGAGCAATCCTACTGCCCCTACTCGGGTTACGCGGTGGGCGCGTGCCTGGAATCGAGGGACGGGCGGCGATTCAGGGGATGCAACGTGGAGAACGCGTCGTACGGGCTGACGATATGCGCGGAGCGCTCGGCGGTTGTACAGGCCGTGGCGCGTGGGGCGATGGAGTTCACGCGGATAGCGGTCGCGGCGGAGGGAGCCATGCCGTATCCGTGCGGGGCGTGCCTGCAGGTCCTGCGGGAATTCGGTTCGGACGGGATGGAGATCATGCTGACGGACGGCAAGCGGACGGAGCGGACGACGCTGGGAGCGCTGCTGCCCGCGAAGTTCGTATTGGACAAAGCCGATGAGTGAGGATGCCGTCTTCCGTTCGGGCTTCGCGGCCATACTGGGCAGGCCGAACGTCGGCAAGTCCACGCTGCTCAACGCGCTGGTGGGCGAGAAGGTCGCGATCGTATCCGACAAGCCGCAGACCACGCGCGGCCGCGTGCTGGGCGTGATGTCGATGCCGCAGGGGCAGATCGTGTTCCTGGACACGCCCGGGCTGACGGAGGCGCGGAACAAGCTGGGCGAGTACATGCTCTCCGCCGCGTACGACGCGCTTACCGGGGCGGACGCCATCATAATTGTAGCCGCAGCAGGGTCGGTAGGGCCGAAAGACCGCGCGGTAATTGAGAAGTTTTCTAAGCGCAAACTGCCCAAAGTACTAGTGCTTAACAAGATCGACGCCGCATCCCGCGAGGTGGTCGCCCGGGACCTGCAGTCCTTCAACGCGCCGCCGTACGACCAGTACGACGCGATACTGCCCATGAGCGCGAAGACGGGCGGAGGCGTTGACACGCTGCGCTCGCTGCTGTTCGATCGCATGCCGGAGGGGCCGCGCTACTTCCCTGACGACATGGTCACTGACCAGCCGGAGTATATGCTGTGCGCGGAGTTGATCCGCGAGAAGGCGCTGGCGCGTCTGCGGGAAGAGGTGCCCCACGGCATTGGCGTGGAGATCCAGCGTGTCGAGAAGTTGTCGGGCGGGCTGACGGAGATCTACGCGAATGTATATGTCGAGCGGGCCGCGCATAAGGGCATTGTGCTGGGCAAGCAGGGGAGCATGCTGCGGGCGATCGGCACGGAGGCCCGCTTGGACATTGAGAAGCTGCTGGCGACACACGTCTCATTGCAATTATGGGTGAAGGTGCGCGAGGACTGGCGCAACCGCGCCGATGACCTGCGTACGCTGGGCTATGTCCGGGAGCGCGGCTGACCTGATATGCCGGAACTGGAAACCTCCGCGATCGTGCTGCGCCGCAGCAATTACCGCGACTGGGACCGGATGCTGACGCTGTTTTCGCCAGACTATGGGCTGATTGACGCGGTGGCGCGTGGAATCCGCAGGCCGTCGGCGCGTATTAGGACGGCGGGCGAGCCATTCGCGGCGGGGCAGGCCGCGCTGGTTGTAAGCGGCGGACGCGCGACGCTGTCGGGGTTTGAGCTTACGGAGGGGTTCTACCCGCTGCGAGAGGACTACGGGCGGTTGACGCTGGCGGCGTACGCGCTGAACGCGTGCGGGCGGGTGATACAGCCGTCCGCGCCTGACCCGGAGCTGTTCGCGTTGCTGCTGGGGACGCTGGGGCGGCTAGCCTACACCGACCGCGATGGGGACGAGCTGCTGGCGCGGTTCCTGCTTACGATGATGCGTGGCGAGGGAATCGCGCCGACGGTGCGCGTGTGCGCCAAGTGCGGTAAGGATATCACGGACGACGTCCCGGCGGCGGGATTAAGGGTATCAGTACCCGAGGGAGGGATATGCTGCGGGGCTTGCGCCCCGTATGGCCGGAGGGTTCGGGCAGAGACGCTGGAGTGGCTTCGCGCGGCGGAGCGGGCAGAGCTGGATGACGTACTGCCGCCGTTTGTTTCCGGGGCTGGGGATCTGTTGAGGGTATTCTTCGAGGGATACGGCGGGAGGCCGCGTACATCGCCACGGCGGGGTTAGTGAGTGCTGACCTTGTAGCCGCAGGGTAAGCGAACGTCGGTTTTGCGGTTGCGAAGGTGAATGAACGTCGGCTTTACAGCCGCAAGAGGTATGGAACGTGCTTAATGTTGCCGTGCTAGCGGATTCGCGTCGCCCCTCTGTCGCCTGAGGGCGACATCTCTCTTAAAGGGGGGGACAAGAGGTTTGGATGCGCCGCCGCAGCGGGTTATGCGCATCACTCCGGATTCTTGCAACGGAATTCGCGTCGCCCCCTCTGCCGCTAAGGCGGTATCTCGCCTGGGTGGACAACAAAGGGGTTGGAACGGGCAACACACGCTGTCCACGGTTCCAACTCTCTTGTTGCCCCCTCAGGCGAGATACCGCCTTAGCGGTAGAGGGGGCGTTCCCACCTAGAACCTATCCAACGCCGACATCATACCCAGCAGCGTATCAAGGGTATCCCCTGTCAACACGCCGGGCCATGTTATCCTTATTATACCATCCCTATCGATAAAGTAGGTCATGGGTATCTGCTCCGCCCTATACGCGGAGGTGACCTGCCCGTTTACGTCCAGCAGCGCGGAGAATCCAAACCCATTCTCCTCAAAATATGAATTGATCCAGCCGATGTGACCCATGAACGCTTCTTCCGTCCACGCCGCGTTGTTGTTCTCCGCCGGCAGCGAGTTCACCGCCAATATGGAAAAATCCGGATACCGGCGCTGCGCCGATCTCAACGCGGACAGCGAGGACAGACAACCGTCCTTCCAGCTGATCCAGAAAGTTATTATTATATTATTGCCACCGTACGAGCCGGGGCCTTGAAAGTCGCCCAGCGTGGTTTGAAGCAGGAAATCCGGCGCGGGGTCGTTGAGCATGAACGGCAGCACGTCCGCGCGTGTCGTGCCGCCCGACTGACGCGAATCCTCGCTGAACGCGCCCACCGCATAGCCTGTGGACTCGGGCACGAGCACCAGCGGCGGCTCCGCGTAAGCCTCCCCGGGTTCGGCGGGCGTTTCCTGTCCAGCGGGCTGTATGGTCTGCGTGAGCGCCTCCTGTTCAAAGGATTCCGTGTATTCCGGGTACGCGTCCGGGTCGATGGTCTGCTCCGGCTCTATCCATTCCTCCGCGCTGGCCGGGGCTGCGCACATGGCCAGCGTCACGGCGGCGAGGATATAAACTATGAGACGCCGCGTTTTGGCGTTATTCATTTGCTATCCCTCCATAGAATAAACGAATGCTTTTGCGGTTTCGTTCCGACAAATTCTAACTTATATTACAACAGACGCCGCGCGTTGGTGAAAGCGTTCCGGTAGTACCCGCTGGACAGGGAACTGATGGTCACCTTGCCCGCGCTGCCGGACGCCGCGTGGATGAACTGCCCGTCCGCGATATATATGCCCACATGGTCATATTGTAACCCATTGCCCGGCACCGTGTCAAAGAAAACGAGGTCGCCCATTTGTAAACTTTCGTATCCGACATAAGTCCCCATATTGCGCTGCAGCCGCGTGGTGTGGGGAAGGTCGATCCCCAATTGCTTGAACACGTACAGCGTCAGCCCCGAGCAGTCGAACGTGGCAGGCCCGGCGGTCGCGTACACGTACTTCGCGCCGAGGAACCGCTTGGCGATCGCCACGGCCTGTTCCGCCCGCGACGCGTTCGGCGAGGCCAGCTTCGGCGCGTCGTCCGCCGTGACCGCGTTGACCGAGGCCATGGCTGCCAGCGTGCGCGGCCCTATCTGTCCATCCGCCGCCAGCCCGGAGGCTATCTGGAACGCCATGACCGCGCTTTCCGTCTGGCTGCCGAACTCGCCGTCCGCGCTTCCCAGGTATCCCAGCGAGACAAGCGCCCGCTGCGCGTCCAGCACATCCGAGCCGGTAACGCCTTTCTTTAATATTCCGTTGTCGCTGCCGTTGGCTGAGGCGGTTGAGCTGGCTCGCGGCGTCACCTTATCCGGTGTGTTTTCCTCGTTTTTAGCGGACTGAGCCAGCGACGGCGAGCCGCTAACCAGCGTCGCGCCAGCCAACGCGCTGGATAGGCTCTTGCCGAACAATGTCTTTAGCGTGACCTTGCCCGCCACGCCGTCCCGCGCCAGCTTGACCGATTGCTGGAACTGCCGCACGGCGATCTCGGTTTCCGCGCCGTAGTATCCGGTAATCTGCGGGTATGTGTAGAACCCCTTACGCGCCAATTCCTGCTGCAGCGCCTCGACCGCGCCGCCCTCGTCGCCGGGACGCAGCGCGGTGATCGACGACGCGGCGGCCCATGGCGCGGCCAGCCCGAGCGCGGCGGACAATACCATTGCCAGTATAACCAACCGTGACAGGCGTTTCATATATAATCCCTCCTTCCCTGCCGGTTCCCCTTGCCGCCCCTTTAGGTGAGACGCCACCGCTGCGGCAGAGGGGAACGCGCCCTACACAAACACCAAGTAATCCGCCAGGATATATCCCGTTCTGCCCTTATACGTCACCTTCGCCCACGAGCCGTCGCGGTTCAACACGGCGACCTGTGAGCCATGGGGCACCCTGTCCAGTATCGTGGCGTTCTTGTTAGCCTTTGCCCGGAGATAAACGTTGCCCTCGCCGCTCTCTGTGTTCACGCGGGCGGCGCTGCTGGCCGACCCGCTGGCCGACGACGCCGATGCCGTAACCGCTGTGGCAGCCGGCGCGGACTCGCTGGCCGCGCCCTTCATGTTGATATACCGCGCCGCCGCGTAGCCGCGTTTCCCGTTGTACCTTACCTCTGCCCAACTGCCGCTAAGCGCGTAGACCTCCACCCGCGATCCCGCCGGGACCTTCGCCACTATCATTGACTTGTCCGACGGCGACTGCCTGACGTTGAGGTTGCCTGTCGTGGATTCCAGCGTGACGGTGCCCACGCCGATTACCTGAGACGGCGCGGCGGTTGATGGCGCGGCGGCCTGCGCCGTGGTATCGGCGTCCGGCGCTGCCGCCGGGTTCGGCAGAGATACCGCGCCGTCCGACGAGTATTTCACGAATTGTGTCATGATATAGCCCGTCGCGCCGCCGTACGCCGCCTTGAGCCAGCCGGATGTGTCCGCGCTTTGAACCTGGATCGTGCTGCCGTTGGGTATCTTCGCCAATACGTCAGCGGTTGGCTTGGGCGACTTGCGCAGGTTCAACCGCGAGGTTGGATCATTCAACGAGACGACCGCCGATATTGAGTTGGACGCCGCCGCCGCGGATTCCGCCGACGCGCCGTTTGCGGCTGCGACCGCGCCGCCGCTCAGCAAACTGGCTGTATAGCTGTGCCTGACCAGCGTCGCGCCGGGGAAGTAGAATCCCATTATACTAAGATAATCATACCCTGTGTTGGCCATCTGCTGCGCCCCGTACTGGCTCAACCCTACGCCGTGGCCGTAGCGTCTCGCGGTCAGCGTGAAGCCGCCGGACACAGCCTCGACCGTGAACAGCTCGTTCTTCAGGTTAGACAGGCTGATCCCGAGCGCGGAGGCCGCGCCGCCGAACAGATCCAGCGTTAACGTGGCGGCCGAGCCGTTGGACTTGGTCACGCCCAGGCGCAGCTGGGTATACAGCTTGCTGGGCGAGCCGAACTTGGGCGCGGATGCCTCGACCGTGTTGATCCGCGAAACGCTTCCCGCCTTGTTGATAATAAGCGACTGGAACGCGGCGGTATTCCTTGTGAATTCAGCGTATATGGTCGCCTTACGCGCTGTGGAGTTCGGGTTGGCGAGGTCGTACGGATCGTCCTGCAGGCGGTAGTATGGCAGCGCGGCGCCGCCCCACGCGTTCTTGTTGGATTCGGTCTGCCCGCCGTTGGATGAGGAGTAGTACACCGAGCAATACGCGTTGTTGTACATCAACGCCATGCCGTTGGTGGACTGGACGGCCGCGCGGACGTTGTCGCCGCTGGATGTGCCCTTGTAGACCTGGTCCGCCGTGGTATCCTTAACGTCGTAGTCGGCGTTCGAGGCGACGCGCTTCATAGCGTATGTCCGCGCGGTGATCGCCTGCGCCTTCAACGCCTCCAGCGGGAAGGAGTTGCTCATCTCATAACCAACCACGCCCAGCAGGTAATCCTCTATGTACGCGCGGCACACCACGTACGCGCTGCCGCCGGAGTAATAGAAGCGCAGGTCGCCCGGGTATACGTTGCCCGGCGTGGAGGCCTGCGCGATCTTTACGCCCGAGCCGCTCGACGCGCGGGCCAGCCAGAACGACGAGCCCATCTCGCGGGTGGTCCCGCCGACGGTCATGCTGAACGAACCGCCGCCCGCGCGTACGGTCACGCTTGAACCGCCGGGGACGCTAACGCCTCCCGCCGTGTACGCGCCAGTTGTCGTGAGGTTGTACACGCCCGGCTTGCCGATCGAGTCCAGCCGTACGCGAACCATGCCGTTCTCCGACGCTGAGCGGTTCACCAACGGTATCGCGTCCGCCCGCGCCGTAGCCGCCATGGTGAGAATCAGTAACACCCATATAACCGAAGCGATCCGCCGCCGCATCCGCGCTTCCTCCCTGTCGTAAGTTATGTCGAAAGTGTAACATATTATTACGAGATTGTCAACAACTATTTGCGAAATCGCGCGGCTGTTTGGATGGTTGACCTGTGTTCCATCTTATGGTATAATAATGGATGAGAAGGGGGTATACCATAGGTGGGAATGGGAAATAGTGGGATAATGAAACTCGTGCTGGTGAGGCACGGCGAGAGCGAATGGAATAAGGAAAACCGCTTCACGGGCTGGACGGACGTCGGCCTGTCCGAAACGGGCGCGGCTGAGGCGCGGCAGGCGGGCGACCTGCTGGCGCGGTCTGGATGCGACTTCGACGTGTGCTACACCTCTTACCTCAAGAGGGCGATCCAGACGCTCAACCATATCCTGGAGCGCATGGACCGCGAGTGGCTGCCCGTGGTCAAGTCGTGGAAGCTGAACGAACGGCACTACGGCGCGTTGCAGGGGCTCAACAAGTCCGAGACCGCCGCCCAGTACGGCGAGGCGCAGGTGAAGGTCTGGCGGCGCTCGTTCGACATACAGCCGCCCGCGCTGGAAGCGGCGGACACGCGCAACCCCGCGCTCTCACCGCAGTACCGCGCCGACACCGACGCCGCGCTGCCGCTGACCGAGAGCCTGAAGGACACGATCGCCCGGACAGTGCCCTACTATAACGAGGTGATCAGGCCTCGGATCGCTTCGGGCAAGCGCGTTATCATCGCGGCGCACGGCAACTCGCTTCGCGCGTTGGTCAAGTTCTTCGACGACATCTCCGACGCGGACATCGCGGAGGTGAACATCCCAACGGGCGTTCCGCTGGTATACGAGTTTGACAGCGGCTTCGCTGTAAAGGCTAAGTATTACTTGGGCGACGCCGACGCCATCGCCGCGAAGATGAGCTCCGTGGCCGCGCAGGGCAAGGCGAAGTAACCCGGCAGGATTCCATATGATAGTTATGGATCGGAAAGGGGCTCGATCATGGACGCAGTGCGTATGGGCATACTGGGCGCGGGCAACATGGGTTCCTCCCATATATTAAGCCTGTTGGAAGGCAAGGTTCCCGGGATGGTCCTGGCAGCCGTGGCCGACCGCAAGCAGTCCCGGCTGGAGTGGCTGGCCGAAACGCTCCGGGACAAGGCGTATACGGGCAATGTCGCCGTGTTCGCCGAGGCCTCCGACCTGATCCATAGCGGGACGGTAGACGCCGTGCTGATCGCGGTGCCGCACTACCAGCACCCGCCTCTGGCTATCGAGGCGCTTAACGCGGGACTGCACGTGATGTGCGAGAAGCCCGCCGGGGTGTACACGAAGGCCGTGCGCGAGATGAACGCCGTCGCCGAGAAGAGCGGCAGGGTCTTCGCGATCATGTTCAACCAGCGCACCAACTGCGTTTACCGCGCGATGCATGACATCGTCCAAAGCGGGGAGATGGGCAGGATCCGCCGGACCAACTGGCTTATCACCAGCTGGTACCGCTCGCAGAGCTACTACGATAGCGGCGCGTGGCGCGCAACGTGGGCTGGCGAGGGTGGCGGCGTGCTGCTCAACCAGTGTCCGCACAACTTGGACTTGTGGCAGTGGATATGCGGCATGCCCGTCAGGGTCCGCGCGTTCACGCATAACGGCATGTGGCACGACATCGAGGTCGAGGACGACGTGACCGCGTATGTCGAGTACGCTAACGGCGCGACGGGCGTATTCATCACCTCAACGGGAGACACCCCGGGCACCAACCGCTTCGAGGTGCTCATGGACGGCGGCAAGCTCGTATGCGACGGCGAGAAGCTGGTCCGATACGACCTGGAGACCCCGGAGCCGGAATTCAGCAGGACGTATACGGGCGGATTCGGTGAGCCTAAGTATGTTGAAACCGAGGTTGAAACCGACGGCGAGAACCCGCAGCATATCGGCGTGTTGATCAGGTTCGCCGACGCTGTCCTTAACGGCGGGCCGCTTGTCGCGCCGGGCGTTGAGGGCATCCGCGGGCTGACCATCTCAAACGCGATGCACCTTTCCAGCTGGCTGGGCAAGACCGTCGAGCTACCGCTGGACGAGGAATTATTCCTGTCTGAATTGAGGAAACGCCAGGCCATATCGCGCCATAAGGAGGACGTCGGCGTGACGCTCTCCACCGAAGGCTCCTACGGCTCAAAGTCCGCTGGCAAGGGGTGACGCGCGGCATGAAGATGACATTCCGTTGGTATGGCGACAATGACCCCGTGACGCTGGACAAGATCGCTCAGATCCCCGGCATACGCGGCATAGTCAGCGCGGTATACGATGTGCCCGTTGGCGAAGTCTGGCCTGTCGAGCGCGTCGAGTCGCTGAAGGCGCGGGCCAATGGGCGCGGCCTGACATTCGAGGTGGTCGAGAGCGTCCCGGTGCATGAGCATATCAAGCTGGGCGCTCCCGACGCCGACGCGCTGACCGCCGTGTTCGCCGAAAACCTGCGCCACCTGGCTGCCGTCGGCGTGAAGGTGGTCTGCTACAACTTTATGCCCGTGTTCGACTGGCTGCGCAGCGAACTCGCCCAACAGCTGCCCGACGGCTCCACCGCTCTGGCATACGACGAGGCCGCCGTCCTCGCGATGGATCCATCCTTCAGCGAGCTTTCGCTGCCCGGCTGGGACGAGAGCTACACCCGCGAGGAGATGCGCGGGCTGCTGGCCGCTTACTCGCGCGTCGACTCCGAGCGGTTGTGGGAAAACCTCGGACGGTTCCTCCACGCCGTGATCCCCGTGTGCGATGAGGTTGGCATCAGCATGGCCATCCACCCCGACGACCCGCCGTGGAGCTTGTTCGGTCTGCCGCGGATCATCACGGGCGCGAAGGGTTATGGGCGGCTGTTCGCGCTTGAGCCCTCCGACCGCAACGGTATCACGCTTTGCGCGGGATCGCTGGGCGCGGACCCCGCCAACGACCTCGTCGGCATAATCAACCAATGGCCGCGCAAGATCCATTTCGTCCACGCCCGCAACATTCTGATAACGGGCGAGCGCCAGTTCCGCGAGGCCGCGCACCCCACCGACTGCGGCTCGCTGGACATGTTCGGGATTATGCGCGCGCTGGCCGTTAACGGCTTCGACGGATACGTCCGGCCAGACCACGGGCGCATGATATGGGGCGAGACGGGTAAACCGGGCTACGGCCTCTACGACCGCGCGTTGGGCGCGGCATACCTTACCGGACTGTGGGAAGGGATAGTGAAGAGCTTATGAGAGCGGTATGTTTCGGCGAGTTGATGATGCGGCTGGTTCCGCCGGGATACCTGCGTATCAGCCAGGCGGACAGGCTGGAACTGACATTCGGCGGCGCGGAGGCCAACGTCGCCGTGTCGCTGGCCAATTACGGCGTGGACGCGCGGTTTGTCACGCGCTTCCCCAATAATCCCATAGGCGAACTGGCAATACAGACCCTGCGCTCAATGAATGTCGATACCGCCCATATCGCCCGGGGCGGCGACCGCGTCGGCATCTACTTCGTCGAGAAGGGCGCGTCGATGCGCCCATCCAAGGTCGTCTACGACCGCAAGCATTCCAGCATCGCGACCATCGAGCCGGGTATGGTCGACTGGGACAGCGCGTTCGACGGAGCGGATTGGTTCCACTGGACGGGCATCACCCCCGCGCTCTCCGACAGCGCGACCGCGGTGACGCTGGAGGCGTGCCAGGCGGCAAAGGCTAAAGGCCTTACCATCTCGTGTGACCTCAACTATAGGAAAAACCTATGGTCACGCGAGAAGGCCAAGCAGACCATGACCGCGCTCGCCCAGTATGTCGATGTGATGATCGCCAACGAGGAGGATAGCCAGGACGTGTTCGGGATCGCGGCCGAGGGCAGCGATATCGAGGGCGGACAGTTGAGCGAGTCCGGTTACCGCGCGTTGGCGAAACGGCTTGCGGATACGTTCGGATGCGCGAAGGTCGCCTTCACTCTCCGGGAGAGTTTCTCCGCTAACGATAACGATTGGTCTGGTCTGCTCTATGACCGCGCGGCCGATTCGGCGGCGCGCTCACGCAAGTACAGCGTCCGGATCGTCGACCGCGTGGGCGGCGGCGACGCGTTCGGCGGCGGATTGATATACTCGCTGCTAAGCGGCTTCGACAACGCCTCCGCGATCAACTTCGCCGTGGCCGCCTCCGCGCTCAAACATACCATCGAGGGCGACTTCAACCGCGTAACCGTCGACGAAGTCAAGGCGCTGGCCGGCGGAAGCGTCTCGGGCCGCGTTCAGCGGTAAAAGCGTAGGCCGTTTAATGATAGAGGCGCGGGGCATCCCACCCTTGTCGCCCCTTTAGGGGGGATGCCGCCGCAGCGATAGGGGGGCGAGGGCCGATGATTGCGAAGCAGGCGCGGAACCATCGGAGCGCGGCAAGCGCGGAGTCAATGCTAACAAGGCAGTCGCCTTACCCGCTGTTCGCTCTGCGGAGCGAACGCGCTTGCGCCTTTTACCTAACGGGGAATGCGGGTAATGTGGCGCGGGGGTTGGGAACGCTGGGGCGCTGCCCCAGACCCCGCAAGGGGGTTTCACCCCCCTTGACCCCTGACCAGCGTGACGCTGGACCCTCGTGGCGGCGTAAGCGGCGCGCTTCTAAAAGCCTGGCCATAACCGAATACAGTCACGGCAATCAACTCCCCGCGTATGATACATACGGAGGGAGGCTGATAGCCATGTCCCCCTTAAACTCATCGGCGGCTCTTGGGCGAGCTAATACAAACCTGTTCGCCCGAAGCCACTTATGCAAAATCATATGGTATTTCGTTATCGGAGCCATATTCGGAAGCTTATTTGAGACGATGATGGAGTTAATCCGCAACGGCCAGTTATCGCGCCGGGCCGGGCTGCTCTACGGGCCATTCAACACGATATACGGGGTTGGCGCGGTCGCGCTGTACCTTTTGTTCGGTTGGCTCACGATCTCGCCCAAAGGCTGGCGCGAGGCCGCCGGGGTATTCCTGGTCGGGGCTATAGCCTGTTCCGCATTGGAATACGGCGCGTCGTGGCTTCAAGAGACCGCGTTCGGCACCCGGTCGTGGGATTATTCGCGGAGGCTGTTGAACATTGACGGCAGGGTATACCTGTGGTCGTTCGTGGCCTGGGGCGCGTTATCGGTCACGTGGGTGTGGATCGCTCAGCCGTTCTTCGAGCGGATTTTCTGGTGGACGCCGTCCTGGTTGGGGATAACGTTTACGGTCGTGGCTGCCGCGCTGCTGCTGGCTGACGCTGGGCTGACGGTCGCCGCGATGATCCGCTGGCGCGAGCGCGTAAGCGGCGTAGCCAATGCCGCTGACTGGGCGCGTTGGATTGACCTGCGTTACCCTGACGGCGTGATGAAGACGGCGTTCCCGAATATGCGGTTCCTGAATTAACAGGCGTGGGAGGCGCGACAGGGCGGCAAGCGCCGCCCTACATACCTACAATCCCAGAAGACTACAGCGCGTACTTCTCTATCTGCTCTATAACGCCCGCTATGCCGTTGCTGACTGGCTCCCCGCGCATCTTTGAGGCGATCGCCTCGCGCCTGTCATACAGTGATTCTATCGCCATAACCAACGTCTTAGCGGTCATGCGTTCCTGTTCCAGAACCATCGCGAAGCCCCGTTCCTCGAACGACCTGGCGTTGAGCACCTGGTCGCCCCGGCTCGCGCTCAGCGGGTACGGTACCAGCAGCGACGGTATGCGCAGCGCGAGAATCTCGCTTAGCGTGTTCGCTCCCGCGCGTGACAGCATGATATCCGCCGCCGCCAGCGCGTCGGGCAGCCGCGCGTCCATATACTCGAACTGGCGGTAGCCGTCGGTCCGGTTCAGCGACGCGTCCATGTTGCCCTTGCCCGCAATATGAAGTATGTCGAACTTCGGCAGCAATCCGGGCAGGGACTCGCGCAGCGCGGCGTTGACGCTGGCCGCGCCCGTGCTCCCGCCCATCATCAGCAGGACGGGCTTCGTTCCGTTGAACCCGGCCAGCGCGAGGCCGCGCTTCCTGCTGCCCTCGAACAGGGTTTCGCGCAGTGGCGTACCGGTGTAAACGCCCTTAGGCCCGATGGCCTTCGCCGCCTCGGGGAACGTCGCGCATACCGCTTTCGCGAACGGCGCGGTGATCCTGTTGGCCAATCCCGGGGTGATGTCGCTCTCGTGCAGCACGACAGGGACGCGGCGCATCCACGCGCCGTACACAACCGGCACCGACACGAATCCGCCCTTGCTGAACACGATGCCCGGCTTTATCTTCCCGACGAGCGCGAACGCCTTGCCCACGCCGCTAATCACCTTAAACGGGTCGGTGAGGTTCTTTATGTCAAAATAACGGCGCAGTTTCCCGCTGGGCACGGTATGATACTCGACGCCTGGGATTTGCGCGATGAGCTTGCGCTCTATGCCGTCGGCTGTGCCGATGTAGTGGATGTCCCAGCCGTCCGCTTTCAGGCGCGGGATCAGCGCGAGATGCGGCGTGACGTGGCCCGCGGTGCCGCCGCCAGTCAGGATGACGCGTTTTCGCATGGTTTATCTCCTTGGGGCGCGGAGGTTTCCTGCTGTTACTAGTCGGGGGATTCGCGCCGCCCCTTTAGAGGAGACGCCACCGAAGCGGCAGAGGGGGCGACGCGAAGCCCTCCGCAGGCGTTAGCTAGGGCGTTTCCAATCACCCCAGCGGCGGAGGGCGCCGCTCACTGAACCCACTCAAGTCACATCGTAATCCGCGTCTACCGCGCCCTCATGCCCCGGAGCCGGGTCGCCCTGCGGGCCGCCCGGATTCCCCTGCGCACCCTGCCCCTGCTGTTGATAGATCTTCCCGAACACCGCGTATACCTTCTGCGTAAACGGCTCGATCGCGCCCTTGATCTCCTCGGCGTTGTTCTTCGCGCGTACCGCCTTGAAATCGTCAAGCGCGTTCTGCACCTGCTGCTTGTCGTCAGAGCTTAGTTTGTCGCCCAGGTCGCGCAGCTGCTTCTCCGTCTCGTAGACCAGGCTATCGGCCTTGTTGATCGTCTCGACCTCTTCCTTGCGCTTTTTGTCCTCCTCGGCGTAGCGCGAGGCCTCCTCCACCCGCTGCTTGATCTCGTTCTCGCTCAGGTTCGTCGTGGCGGTGATCGTCACCTTCTGCTCGTTCCCGGTGCCTAGGTCCTTCGCGGAAACGTTCACGATGCCGTTGGCGTCGATGTTGAACGTGACCTCGATCTGCGGCACGCCCCTGGGCGCGGGCGCGATCCCTGTCAGCTGGAACCTGCCAAGCGTCTTGTTGTAAGCCGCCATCTCGCGCTCGCCCTGCAGCACATGCACCTCAACCGTCGTCTGCCCGTCGGCCGCCGTTGAGAATACCTGGCTCTTGCTGGTCGGTATGGTGGTGTTCCGGTCGATCAGGCGCGTGAATACCCCGCCCATCGTCTCGATGCCCAGCGACAGCGGCGTCACGTCCAGCAGCAGCACGTCCTTCACCTCGCCGCCCAGCACGCCACCCTGTATAGCCGCGCCCACCGCCACGCACTCATCCGGGTTGATCCCCTTGAACGGATCCTTCTTCGTGACGCGCTTGACCGCGTCCTGAACCGCCGGGACGCGCGTAGAGCCGCCCACCAGTATGATCTTGTCGATCTGCTCGGGGCGCAGGTCAGCGTCGGAGAGCGCCTTCTGCAGCGGGGGTATCGTCGCCTCGACCAGGTCGCGCGTTAGCTCGTCGAACTTGGCGCGGGTCAGCGTCATGTCAAGGTGCTTGGGTCCGTTCGCGTCGGCGGTGATGAAGGGCAGGTTGATGTTAGCGCTCACCACGCCGGAAAGCTCTATCTTCGCTTTCTCGGCGGCTTCCTTCAGGCGCTGCATGGCCATGCGGTCCTTGCGCAGGTCCACGCCCTGCTCCTTGAGGAATGTGTCCGCTATGTGCTTGATCACGCGGTCGTCGAAGTCGTCGCCGCCCAGACGGGTGTTGCCGTTCGTGGCGAGAACCTCGAACACGCTGTCCGCGATCTCCAGTATCGATACGTCGAACGTGCCGCCGCCCAGGTCATAGACCAGTATCTTCTGGCTGCCCTGCTTGTCGAGGCCGTAGGCCAGCGACGCCGCCGTCGGCTCGTTTATGATGCGCTGCACGTTAAGGCCGGCTATGCGCCCGGCGTCCTTGGTGGCCTGGCGCTGGCTGTCATTGAAGTACGCGGGGACCGTGATGACGGCCTCGGTGACGGTCGAGCCTAGGTAGCTCTCCGCGTCCGCCTTGAGCTTTTGCAGGATCATCGCGGAGATCTCCTGCGGGGTATATTGCTTGCCGTCGATGTTCACCTTCTCGTTGGTGCCCATCTTCCGCTTGATGGATATGACCGTGCGGTCAGGGTTGGTGACCGCCTGACGCTTGGCGACCTGGCCCACCAGACGCTCGCCATCCTTGGTGAACGCCACTACCGACGGGGTCGTCCTGCCGCCTTCAGCGTTGGGGATGACGATCGCCTCGCCGCCCTCCATTACGGATACGCAGCTGTTCGTCGTGCCCAGGTCTATGCCGATTATCTTGCCCGCCATAGTTGCAACCTCCTTGCGGAATCCTCTGATCCCGTTTGTATTCTGGCAATCTATATAAACTACTATTCCGCGGCGACCTTGACCATCGCGTGCCTGAGCACGCGCGGGCCCAGCTTATATCCCTTTTGCAGCACCTGGATCACCTCGCCCGGCTTGCCCTCGCCCGGCTCCGCCCGCATCACCGCGTTCTCCAGGTTCGGGTCGAACGCCTCGCCCGCGCGGTCGATCACGGCGACGCCCCACTTATCCAGCATGCCGCCCAGCTGCTTTACCACCAGCGCGACCCCGGCGCGGGTGGTTTCGTCCTGCGCGGAGGCCACGGCGCGTTCCAGGTTATCCAACACGGGCAGCACCTGCTCTATCACGCTGGCGCGGCCGTTGTCATACGATTCCAGCGCTGACGCGTTGTTGCGGCGGCGGAAGTTATCGAAATCCGCCTGCACTCGCCGCGCCATCGCAAGGTACTCGTCGCGCTGGGATTCCAGCTTGCGCAGCTGTTCCGACGTCGGGGTTTCGTCCTCAACGGGGATGGCCTCCTGGACCGTCCCGTCCGGCGCGGCGGCGGTCTCCGCCTGGGCCGTTTCCTGTTCCGGTTGTTCCGCGGCTTCAGGCCGCGTATCCTCCTGTGGCATACCCATCACTCCTTGTATCCGCGCGGCGGCGGGTTTTTCCTGTATATACCGTTATAAGGCAGTCCTATAGGTCGACCGACATCAACAGCGCCTCGCTCAGGCAGCGCGTCATGAACTCAAGCACGCTCAAAACGTGGCCATACCGCATCCGGACAGGCCCGATCACGCTGATCGCGCCGGGATGCTCGCCCGCCGCCGTGTATGACGCGGTGATCATCGCGCACTCCTCCATCCCGGGCATCCCCGTTTCGGCGCCGATTCTGAGCGTGAGCGTCCCGCCCTGCCCAGCCGCCAACAGCGCCCGGAGATGTTCCCGCGCCTCGAGCGTCGTCAGGAACGCGCGGGCCTTGTTCGCGTCGCTGTATTCCGGGAACTGGAGTATGTTCGACCCGCCGCCCACCGCGATCTCCCGGGTGTCCGCGGCCTCGCGCCCGATCCGGCCCATCGCGTCGATCAGCGAGCGCACTACCCGCGCGTGCTCCCGCAGGTTTGACTGCATCATCTTAAGCCTAGGCCCGATCTCCCCGACCGTCAGGCCCTGCAGGTGCTCTGTCAGCATGCGCGATATGTAGAACAGCTGCTCAGCTGACGCGTCCTCGTCGGTGCGCATCATGGTATCCTTGAACACCGCCGCGTCCGTTACGATGACCAGCAGCGCGGCGCGTTCCGATACCGGGACGATCTGGATGCTCCGCAGGCGCTGTTCCCGCGCCGCCGGACCCGCGACGACTGTCGTGTATCCGGTCGCCTCGGCAACCGCGCGAGCCGCGCGTTCCAACAGGTCGCGCAGCTGCCGCTCCCTCGCGGTGAGCTGGCCGCGCAGCTTTGCGCTCTCCCCGGGCGTGAGCTTGGGCGCGGAGTCCAGCAGCGACTCCACATACAGCCGATAGGCCTTGGCCGACGGCACGCGCCCCGCCGATGTGTGCGGCTGGTCCAGGTAGCCCAGCGCCTCAAGGTCGCTCATCTCGTTGCGGATCGTGGCCGACGACAGCCCGCCCACGTTGTATTTCTTCGAGACCGTCCGCGACCCGACGGGTATGGCCGTCATGATGTAGTCGTCTATGATCGCGTGAAGGATCCGCAGTTTCCGTTCGTCGATGTCCACACGCGGCCCTCCAATCGAGTTTGACTGACACGAGCGCGTTACGCGTCCGCGTCCGTTAGCACTCAACGAGAGAGAGTGCTAACATAATCTATCACGCGGCGGCGGCTTTGTCAAGAGGTTTTGAGAAATTTTAATTCATGATAGTCAATAAAAAATAATTACACGATATTTATAGTTAATGGTGGATGTAGCTGCCCGCTCTCGCCGCCAATATATTCCTTTATAATATCTTGTCCGGACCGCATAACCACGCCCCGCTTGGGAAAAATAGGGTTGTACCGAATACCAAAAACAAAAGGAGGACCCCTCATGCAGGCAAACGGCGGCTTGACATCCAAGGATCTGTCCGTGCTCCAGGACCAGATGGACGCGGAGTACCGCGCCAACCGAAAGGCGTCCACGTACGCGAAGACGCTGCAGGACCCGGCGCTGCAGGGCATCGCGAACACGCTGGCGCAGCATCACCGCGCGAGGTTTGACGCGCTGTACAACTTCCTCGGCGGCAACAATTAAGGAGGCGCGCAAATGGCGAATTATAACGCGAACATGAACACGGGCGGTAACCAGGGAAACCAGCAGTGGAATGACCAGGACATGATAGGCGACCTGCTCGTGCAGGAGAAGCAGCTGATCAGCGCGTACTCCACCAACATGGTCGAGGGCAGCCAGCATCCATTGCGCACGCTGATGGCCCAGCACCTGGACCAGACCAGCCATGACCAGTTCAACCTGTTCCAACAGATGCAGCAACGCGGATGGTACCAGACCCAGCCCGCCGAGCAGAACGCCATCAACTCCACCAGGCAGCGCGAGACCGACCACCGCAACCAGATGATGTAACCGCCCCGGGGACACGCGCCAATAACGCGAATGGCCGCCGCGCTGAGGCCCGGCGGCCGTTTGGCTGTTATAGTCAACCAATTTGGAATTGTTGGGGTTAACCGACAATACATGTCATTCCGGTCGTCACAGCCGGAGGATCTCATCTTCGCTTAAGCCTGTGACAGCGGCGATAAAACCTGTGTCACAGCCTAGTTTCCGCATCCGGAGAACCGTCTCCTTGTTATGCTGAGCTATGCCCATCTGGATGCCGCGTTGTTCACCCATTTGGATGCCTTCCAGTCTCCCTTTCTTCAACCCGCGTTCTTCCCCGTCGGTCTCCATGGCCCACACATAGTCTTCAAGCTTAAACTCTTCAGTCAACATACCAATCACCTCCGGCGGATTGATTATATCCGGTCGTCACAGCCGAAGGATCTCATCTTCGCTTAAGCCTGTGACAGCGGCGATAAAACCTGTGTCACAGCCTAGTTTCCGCATCCGGAGAACCGTCTCTTGGTTATGTTGAGCTATGCCCATCTGGATACCGCGCTGTTCACCCATTTGGATGCCTTCCAACCGTCCTTCCAGTCTCCCTTCCAACCGTCCTTCCTGCCGTCCTTCCAGTCTCCCTTTCTTCAACCCGCGTTCTTCCCCATCGGTCTCCCTGGCCCACACATAGTCTTCAAGCTTAAACTCTTCAGTCAACATACCAATCACCTCCGGAGCGTGTTGTCTAAAATAGTCGGGGATTATGCCCCTATTGACGCATTCTTGTATAGCTTTAGTCACCGCTTCACGCGCGTCCATGCCTAAAGCCTGGAACCCGCGGCTTAGCCGCACGACCTCAACGTACGCGTATAGGTGCGGGCTCTTCCTAACCAACTCCGCGTTTTCCGGCGCGTGGATGTTGATTACCGTCGCGCGCAGCTCGATAAACGAGTCCATTGCCAATCGCGTTAGCTGAACGTCCGGATTTTCGTAGGACCGGGATAGTTTCAATATATCCCTGGCGGGATATGGGGCGATACCGTTATAGAGCACAACGAAGACAGGCCGCGCCAAGTGAAGCGCATCTTGCCTGAAGACCAGCCGCTTCTCGACCATCGCCTCCAGTACGCGCCCGTAGTACGAGACGAAGCGAATGGGCATATTCATGTTGATTGAGGATTGGTGCTCGCACAGGAACAGCGCCGTATCGCCAACCAGCAGCGCGAGGTCGTTCTGGATACCCGTAAAGAAAACGCCGGACAATGTCTCAATGGTCACGTTGGTGCCCGGCGGGTAGTTTTCACCTAGGACAGCGTTGACCAACTCTAGGCCGCGCTCCCTGTCGTTGAACAGGGACGCGAAGAAGCCAGCCTTGAAACTACGCTTGAGGTCCGCCGACTCGTCAGCCATGCCTGCCGCCCCCTTGATACGCTAATCATATCAGAACCAGACAGGGGTGTCAATTGTTATGATGGCACAAGCAACAGACGCGTGGTTTGGGATTGCCGATGGCTGGACATCCCCTTGACAACCGCCGCCGGACGACGTACAGTTAACAGCGCGGCAGACAAAGTCGAAATATAAGGGTGAATCATTATTATGAAGCGTATCCTCATCGCGGGCAACATCAAGGGCGGGGACGTACAGGAGTCGCTGCGGTTCATCGAGCGGATCAGCGCGGTCGGCGGCGTGCCCGCTGTGGGCGCGGCGCTTAACGGCCAGGACGCCGCCGCGCTGGCGGAAGCGTTCGACGCGGTGATACTGACCGGCGGGTTCGACATTCCACCCGAGAGGTTCGGCCAGGAGCCGCACCGCTCCAACAGGTATGACGACCCGCTGCGCGACGCGTCCGACGAGCGGATCGCGCGGGCGTTTATCGCCGCCGGTAAGCGGTTAGCGGGCATATGCCGTGGCTGCCAGGCCGTCAACGTCTGGCTGGGCGGCACTCTCCACCAGCACCTGCCGGACGCGTTCGACCCGGTGCTGTGGCACGCGAACAACATACTCGGCAGGCATAACGCATCGATAACGGAAGGTTCCATGCTGGCGTCGATACTGGGCGCGGGGCTGGTACGCGTCAACTCCAGCCACCACCAGGCGATCGACAGGCCAGGCGATGGGCTGGCGGTCTGCGCCACCGCGCCGGACGGCGTCGTCGAGGCTGTGGAGGGGAAAAACATCCTGCTCATACAGTGGCACCCGGAGTACATGGACGGGGAGCATGACGCGCTGTTCAAGTGGCTGCTGGGGTAACGATTGTTGCTGTAAAATGCAGGAAACCACGCCGCCCTTGCAGAATGCGCGGCTGTCTGGTATAATCTATAAGGTTGACCGACAGCGTCATCCGCAAGGAGGCATCACGCCGATGGAACAGTCCCCCGACGCCCGGCAGGAACCGCAGCCGGGCGCGAACGCCCGGCAGGACCTTATCCGCAAGCTGAACCGATCCGGCAAGCGCCTGAGCAAGGGCCACCGACGGATCGCGGAATATATCGTCGAGCACTACGACCGCGCGGTGTTCATGACCGCGTCCAGGCTGGGCGAGCAGGTGGGCATCAGCGAATCGACCGTCGTGCGTTTCGCGGCCGCGCTGGGGTATGAGGGATATCCGCAGCTGCAGCGCTCGCTCCAGGAACTCGTGCGGCACAGGCTCACCGCCGTGCAGCGCTACGGGATGTCGGCCGAGATGCAGTCTTCGCAGGTGCTGCAGACCGTGCTCAAGTCCGATATGAACAACATCCGACAGACCATCGAGGAGATCGACGAGGGCGCGTTCAACGAGGTCGTCTCGCGGATACTGAACGCGCGGAACATATACGTGCTGGGCGTGCGGTCCGCCGCGCCTCTGGCGTCGTTCCTGGGGTATTACCTGAGCTACCTGTTCGACAACGTCCGCGTGGCGGCGGCGGGCGCGTTGGACGTGTTCGAGGGCATCGCCCGCATAAACGAGCGCGACGTGCTGATAGGGATCAGCTTCCCCAGGTACTCCACGCGCACGCTGGAGGCGATGGAGTTCGCGAAGTCGCGCGGGGCGCAGGTCATCGCGATAACGGACGGGCCTATGTCCCCGCTGGCGGACATAGCGTCGATCTGCCTGAACGCGCGAACCGACATGGCCTCGTTCGTGGACTCGCTGGCCGCGCCGCTCTCGCTGATCAACGCGCTGATAGTCGCGCTGGGCCTGAGCCGCAAGCAGGAGATGGGCCATCACTTCCAGCTTCTGGAAGATATCTGGAACGCTTACCACGTCTATACGGAGAAGGACAGGGCGTGACCGCGGTCGTGATCGGCGGCGGGCCTGCCGGTATGTCGGCGGCAATATGCGCGGCGGAGGAAGGCGCGGACGTCATACTGCTGGAGCGGAACGAGAAACTGGGTAAGAAGCTCTATATTACCGGCAAGGGCCGATGTAATATCACTAACACAGCAGACCCGGCGGCCGCGCAGTCGCGCATACCGCGAGGCGGCTCGTTCCTGCGGTCCGCGCTTGCGGCGTTCGACTGGCGGGCGCTGCGGGAGTGGCTGGACTCGCTGGGCGTGCCCACGGTCGAGGAGCGCGGCGGGCGCGTGTTCCCGTCCAGCCAGAAGGCCAGCGACGTCACCCGCGCGTTGGCCGGGGAGTTGGGGCGGCTTGGCGTGGAGGTTGTGTTGAACGCGCGGGTTGCGTCCGTGGAGTTCAGGTCGGGCGCGGTCGCCTCCGTAACGCTGCGGGATGGGACGCGCGTGGATTGCGGCGCGGCGATAGTCGCGACGGGTGGGATGGCTTACCCGCTGACCGGATCGACGGGCGACGGGTATCGCTTCGCGGAAGCGGCGGGGCACATGGTCTCACCGCTGTGCCCAGGGTTGGTCCCGCTCGAGTCGGACGAGGCCTGGACGCGCGGTCTGCAGGGATTGTCGCTGCGCAACGTGGTGCTCACCGCGCGGTACCATAACAAGCGGTTTTTCGACGAGCAGGGCGAGCTGGTGTTCACCCATTTCGGATTGTCCGGGCCGCTCGCGCTGACGCTCTCCAGCCGCGCCGCGGACGGAGCGGCGTGGCCCGATATATCCGTGTCTATCGACCTGAAACCCGGCATGGCCCCCGAGGAGGTAAACACCCGCTTGGCGCGTGAGATCACCGAAAACCCCCGCCGCCAGCTTGTGACACTGCTTGCCGGATGGACGCCCGAGCGCCTGGCGCGGGCGCTGCCCGAGCGGTGCGGCATAGCCCCCGATACGATGGCGGCGAACGTCAAGCGCGAGGACCGGCTCCGCCTGGCGCGGATGGTCAAGGCGCTGCCGGTCCGGATCACTGGCCCGCGCGGCTTCGACGAGGCCGTAATCACGCGCGGCGGCGTAAACCTGAAGGAAGTGAACCCCAAGACGATGGAATCCAAGCTGGCGAGGGGACTGTACTTCGCGGGCGAGACACTGGACGCGGACGCGCTGACGGGCGGATTCAACCTGCAGATAGCCTTCTCGACGGGGCGGCAGGCGGGTACGGCGGCGGCGCGGCGATTGAGGTCGGAAGCGGCGTACTAATGACGAATCGGCATGAAAGCGGCGCTGGCCCGCTTCTTTAAGCTATATAAACATAAGCTAACCGCGCGAACGTTTTCCACAGCCCGGCGTGTGGACAACGCCTGGCCGCGATTGTGGAGAATATTCCCAAAGCGCTGCCTGCCCTTGCCAGAACGCTCAGAATTTGCTATCATATGGCTGTTTTTGGGGGATGATTCGCGCCGGCCAGCCGGAAGGTTGTGGACAACCTGTGGATATATGCGGATTTATCCACAATTATTCCAAGTTAATCGCGGCTAACCGGACGGGTTATCCACAGGCGGCGGCGGGACGGGTCCCCGCTCCAAATAGGGAGGGGCTTCGGGATGGATCGGGAAACACACATAGAGGTATGGGACAAGGCGAGCGACCTGCTAAGGGCGGAGATGAGCCCGGTTTCATTCGACGCGTGGATCACGACGCTGAGGCCTATCCAGTTCACCGGAGACTCGCTGCTGCTGGAGTGCGGGGAGGAACCCCTGCACCGCTCGATGGTATCGAAGTATGTCACGCTGATAGGCAGCGCGGTCAACGTGTCGGCCGGGCGGCGGGTCAACCTGCAGTTCCTGACCGAGAAGGAGGCGGCGGCCCGGCTCCAGCGCGCGCAAACCGAGGGCAAGGCGGGCTCGATGACGACGCTCAACCCGCGCTATACCTTCGACACGTTCGTGGTGGGCAACTCGAACAGGTTCGCCCGCGCGGCCGCGCTGGCGGTCGCCGAGGCCCCGACGGAGGCGTATAACCCGCTGTTCATATATGGCGGCGTGGGGTTGGGTAAGACTCACCTGATGCACGCTATCGGCCACTTTATCCAGCAGCAGACCCCGTCCACCCAGCTGCTGTACATCAGCTCGGAGTCGTTCACCAACGAGCTGATCAGCGCGATCCAGAAGAACAAGAACGCGGAGTTCCGCGAGCGCTTCCGCAACGTGGATGTGCTGATGGTCGACGACATCCAGTTCATCGCCGGGCGCGACTCGACGCAGGAGGAATTCTTCCACACCTTCAACGCCTTGCACACGGCGAATAAGCAGATCGTCATATCCTCCGACCGACCGCCCAACGAGATCGCGCGGCTGGAGGAGCGGCTGGTCTCGCGCTTCCAGTGGGGACTGATAGCCGACGTGCAAAGGCCGGACGTTGAGACGCGCAACGCGATACTGCGCAAGAAGGCGGAGACGGACCGGATAGAGGTCACGGACGAGGTCATCCACCTGATAGCCGAGCGCATCGATTCCAACATCCGAGAGTTGGAGGGATCGCTGACGCGCGTGGTCGCCTACGCGCAGCTGGCCGGAAAGCCCATCACGCCCCAATTGGCGCAGGACGCGCTGCGCGACATATCAACGGTGAAGGACCCCAAGCGGATCACCTGCTCCCTGATCCAGCAGGCCGTAGCCGAGTATTGCTCGGTGACTATCCAGGACCTTAAGAGCAACAAGCGTAACCGCGGCGTCACCGCGCCGCGCCAGATCGCCATGTTCCTCACGCGCGAGATGACCGGCGACTCGCTTCTGCGCATAGGCGACGAGTTCGGCGGCCGGGACCACAGCACGGTCATCCACGCGTGCGAGAAGATTGCCGAGGAGCTGACGACGAATCCGTCGGTCAAGCTGATGGTGGAGGACCTCAGGCGGGTAATCCATGAGAAATGATAAGCGCTCCGCGCGCCGCCGCGCCCAGATGATGCTTCGACGGTTTATTATTATTGCTATAATTATAACTATAGCGCTGCTGGCTGTGTACGCGGTCCTAAGGATACCGCGAGGCGGGTCGGGGCCGCAGGCGCTGGCGTTCTCGCCCGGGGACGCGTACGCGCCCTTCGGCGGTGGGCTGCTGTACCTGTCCGGCGGGCAGCTTAACTTTGTCAGCCCGAAGGGAGCCGCGCGGCCGCTGCTGCCGCTGGGCGAGGACGGGCGGTTCTACGCGTCCGGGCAGATGATCGTGGCCTGGCGCGGCGTGCAGATATACATACTGGACGCCGGCGGGGATATCCTGTATAACGACAGGATGGACGCGCCGATCCAGTTCGCGCGGATAGGCGCGTCGTACGCCGCCGCGCTGTATACCGGCGCGGACGGCGTACAGCGCATAGATGTCATAACCCATAACGGTTCACTGGTCTGGACGATCGACGCCGGGGAAGCCGACATGCTGGACATGAGCTTCTTCGGCCCGCAGGACCTGCGCCTGCTGACCGTGGGCATCGACGCGAAGGGGGTGGTTCCCGCTAGCCTGGCGACCGCTTACGAGCCCAAACGCTACGAGGTGACGGGCAACGTCACGCTGTATGACCAGATAGTGTACAAGGTGTTCCAGCGCGGGAACAACCTGATGATGATCAACTCGGCGTCGGCGACGGCTTACGACTACCGCTGCGTCGCCTCCGCCGATATAAAGCCGGTGACGGTGTACGGCTGGCAGGCCCGCGACGTCCGCGCCGTTACGGGCGACTCCATCGCGCTGTTCACGCCCGCCGCCTCGTCGGGGAATGACACTGGCGCGGCTATACGCCAGGCGCGGCTGATCGCCGGGAACGGAGATACGCTGCTGCGCCTGCCCGCGCCATGCCTGGACGTGAGGCTGGGCTCGCGGGGCGTGTACGCCTTCGCCGCGAACACCGTGTATACCGTGCGGTACGGCTCGACCTCGTTCACGGCGCATACCCTCCCGGCGCCGATAGACCGCGTGCTGTGCGTGACGGACGGCGATAGGGCGGTCCTAGCGTCGGGCAGCGACGTGTTTTGGGTGGATTTGCCAACAATGTGACGCCCGCGCAATAAATCCCCGCCCGCGTTCGTTTATATATTGGGGATAACGCTGTCCGGGCGCTGGGGAGGTTGACGCGTGAACGCTGTTGATTACGCCGTGATCGGCGTAGTGCTGGCCAGCCTTTTGTTTGGGCTGTATAAGGGTTTCATACGGTCGGTGGTCGGGCTGTTGGGGCTGTTCGCCGCGATGTACGCCGCGTACGTTTTCTCGCCGCGCCTGGTCGCGTGGATCAGCGGGAACCAGACGCTGCTGGACACGCTGATGTATTATACCGACGCGTCGATCCGGATGAGCGATGTAACCATCGCTAACACGCTGGTCTCCGGGCTGAGCCAGAGCCAGATCGTCAGCATCGTCGCGCAGGCGGGGCTGCCCGCGCCGTTCGATATCCTGCTGGAGAACAACATGGTTGGCCAGGTATACGCCGCGCTGCCCCAGGCGACGGTGTCCGAGTACCTGAACCAGACGGTTATATCGGCGATCATAAAGATCGTCAGCTACGTGGCGGTGTTCATCGCCGCTTACGCCGCCGCGACGTTGTTGGTGAACCTTTTGCACTATGTGTTCCGTTTCCCGGTCCTGCGCCAGTTCGACATGCTGCTGGGCGGCGCGTTCGGCGCGGTACGCGGGATATTCTTAGTGTATATACTGTTCTCGCTCGCTCCGATACTGATGACCGTCGTGCCGTTCCCACAGCTGGCGGAGGCGGTGAGGGACTCCCAGTTCGGCGATATGCTGCTAAGCGGCAAGATGATCCAAACAATACTGCAGGGAGGCCTGTGACATAAACGCCAATACGGACGGAGGATCGTGAATGAGGGTACTGTACATTGGGGGGACCGGGACCATCAGCGCGGAATGCGTGAGGCAGTCGCTGGAGCGCGGGTATGAGGTGTACGCGCTCAACCGCGGGCGGCAGCCGGGAAGACTTCCGGAGGGCGCGAGGGCGATTAACGCGGACATCAACGCCGATCCGGAAGGGGCGCGGGCCGCGCTCAAAGGCATGTCGTTCGACGCGGTATGCCAGTTCATCGCGTTCAGGCCCGAGCAGGTCGAGCGCGATATCGGGATGTTCAAGGACACGGCGGGCCAATATATCTTCATAAGTACCGCGTCCGCGTACAGTAAGCCACCGGCAAGCCAGCCGATCCGCGAGGATACGCCGCTGCGCAACCCGTTCTGGCAGTACTCTCGGGACAAGATCGCCTGCGAGGACGCGCTGCTTAGGGCGTACCGGGAGGACGGCTTCCCTGTGACTATAGTGAGGCCCAGCCATACGTATTCGGAGTGGTCGACGCCCGTGGCCGTCCACGGTCACAAGGGCAGCTGGCAGGTACTGGAGCGGATGCGCCAGGGCAAGCGCGTGCCGATACAGGGCGACGGCGCGACGCTGTGGACGTTCACCCACAGCAGGGATTTCGCTGGCGCGTTCGTGGGGCTGTTGAGGAATCCGGCGGCGATCGGCGAGGCCGCGCACATCACCAGCGACGAGCGCCTGACATGGAACCAGGCTTACGAAACGATCGCCCGCGCGTTGGGCGTGGAGCTGAACGCGCTGCACATGCCGACATGGTTGCTGGACGCGAGGGGCAAGGCGTACGGGTATGACTTCGCGGGCTCGCTGTTCGGCGATAAGTCGAACAACGCGGTATTCGATTCGGGCAAGGCGAAGCGCCTCGCGCCGGGCTGGTCCGCCGCGATACGCTTCGACCAGGGCGTTGAGATGGCGCTGGCGCATCTGGCGAAGCATCCGGAGCTGGCCGTTCCCGATCCGGAATTCGATAAATACTGCGACGAGCTGGAGGTCGTCGCCGACGGTTTGGCGTGAGGACGCGCCGCGCATGGAACGCATAATTCCAACAGCCGGATCATTAGATATACAAACGCAAACCGGACGGAGGTAAGCCTGGACGATGAGACAGCGGCGCGGATACGTATGGTTGATAATATTGATAGTTGTAGGCGCGGCGCTGCTGGCGGGATTGTTGTTCAATAAACCGCTGCCCATCCGGGATTGGCTGGGCGGCGGTCCGACGCCCACGCCGGTTCCGACCGCGCCGCCCACACCAACGCCCACGCCCGCTCCCACACCGTCGCCGGCGCCAACGCCGGCCGCCACATCCGCCCCCACGCCGGAACCAACCCCAACGCCCGCGCCCACACCCACGCCGGTTCCGTTCACCCCAGAACCGACGCTGCTGTTCGAGCAGGTGGACTTCATGAACACAGCGCGGTATGACGACAGGGAAAGCCTGAAGGCGGCGCTGCTGGAAGCGCGGGCTACACTGACGGCTCAGGTCCCGGCGCGGCTTGGCAAGGCCATCACGATGGATGACTTCCGGGCGATACTCGCCGTATTCGACGGGACAATCGAATACGCGTACGGCTCGCTGGGCGGCTCGGACGATCTATGCGCGCTGGTTAGCTTTGTGTACACGCCGGGCGCGAGGATCGCCCACGCGTACAAAGAGGGCGCGGCTGGATTCCTGACGGAGGCGGAGCAGCGCGCGCTAGCCTCCGCTGAGGCGTGGCTGCGCTCAAGCAACGCGTTCGGAGCGAACCCGCTGCTGACCGAGCGGGCCATACACGATTACATCTGCGAGACCGCGCAATACTACGACGACAGGACGGACGCCCCTGGCGGCGTTCTGCGCGATTACCAGACCGCCCTAGGGCTGTTCGAGGATAAGCGCGGCAACTGCATGGCGTACGCCGACGCGTTCCTGATGCTGGCGAGGATGGCCGGGTTCGAGTGCGACACGATCATCGGCGAGGCCGCGAACGAGAGGGGCGAGTGGATCGGCCACGCGTGGAACATGATCCGCGTCAACGGCGAGTGGCTGATGTGCGATGTGACGTATGACGACCTGGACAGCCCGCCATTTACGACGGGTTACGCGTATTTCAATATTGACGCGCGGACGCTCGCCGCGAACCACCGCTGGGCGGATGAGGCGATGTACCGCCCGGTCGCGCTGTCGCTCGACGGGATGTACGGTTTCGGGAACAGCCTGTTTCCGGAACTGCGGCGCGTCATGAGCGAGGACGCCTTCCGCGTTGAGTTGGAGGCTGTGCTGGCGGACAGCGCGACGCGCGGATCGTGGTTCATGCTCGACGGGTTCAGGGTAGATAACGAGAGGATTCAGCAATGGTTGAAGGGTTGGAAGCTGCCGAGCGGCTGGCTGATGATCTATCAGGAACTGGGAGCCAGCCAGTATTGGATGTTCCATCCGATGGATGAATAATTATGGGAGCGTATATATGAGCGTCCCCAATTGGAAGGGCGTTGAGCCGGACGACCCGCTGCTGCGCGGGTTATGGAGCGGCGCGTTAAGCATCGCGCCGAAACTTAGCGAATGGCGGCGGTATTTCCACATGAACCCGTCGGTCAGCGGCTCGGAAGGACCAACGGCGCGGAAAATTTTAGATATACTTACCAATATGGGCATCGACGCGGAGATCGTGCCCGGCCAGAGCGCGGTCGTCGGGAGGATATTCGGCAAGGGCGGCGGCAAGGCGGCGGGACTTCGCGCGGACATCGACGCGCTGCCCATCCAGGAAGCCGCGGGGCGCGGGTACGGATCGACTGTGCCGGGCGTAATGCACGCGTGCGGCCACGACGCGCATACCGCCATCCAGCTAGGCGCGGCTGAACTGCTTATGGGACGGCGCGATACCTTCAACGGCGAGGCGCGGCTGCTGTTTGAGCCCGCGGAAGAAACGGAAGGCGGGGCGCAGCCGCTGGTTGACGCGGGGAAGCTGGACGGCGTAAGCGCGGTGTTCGCCCTGCACATGCAGCCCAGCCTGAAAATCGGACAGCTGCAGACGCGTCCCGGCGCGATGTCGGGCTCCAGCAGCGAGGTTATACTGGAGATAATCGGGCAGAGCGCCCACGGCGCGTACCCGGAGCGCGGAATCGACGCGATAGTCCTCGCCGCGCAAACGGTTATGGCTATGCAAACATTGATAAGCCGCCGCGTGTCCGCGCTGGACAGCGTGGCGTTGAGCTTTGGCGTGATCAACGGCGGGACCGCGCCTAACATCCTCGCGCGGAGCGCGCGACTGCACGGCACGCTACGCGCGTTGAGCGTGGAAACACACTCGCGCCTGTTGGTGGAATTGGAAAAATTAGTCAAAGGCGTATGCGTGGCAAATGGCGGCGATTGCGAAGTCACCATCAACCAGGGCTACCACTCCGTCGAGTGCTCGCCGGAATTTGTGTCGCGGCTGAACGCGCTGGCCGGGACTATCGGCGTGGAAGCGCTGCTGAAGCCGACGCCCAGCCTGGGCGTGGACAGTTTCGGAGATTTCACGGCAGTCGCGCCGGGACTGTACTATGATTTGGGCTGCGTGACCGAAGACGACGCGCCGCAGATCCATACGGCGGAATTCGACATTGACGAGCGTTGCCTATCGATAGGAGCGTTCCTTCAGGCGGGATTGGCGCTCGGGCATATCGCCTGACCGACGCCCCGCGCCGCGCTCCGACTGGCGGCGCTCGGCGCGGCGGACGCCCCTAAGGACGCTGACCGCCAGCGTCATGGTCGACACGGCGTATATGATGAGCAGCGCCTTGGTGATGCGGTTATCGATCCACGCCATGGCGGGATTGCGGATGTCCAGCGCGAAGAAAACGATGAACATGCCGGACAGTATCGCCAGGGCGTGCGACAGGTATTTTCTGAAAGTCAAGGGACACGCTCCTTATGGCGTTATATATACTATATCGCTGGACGGCCTGCCGCCATTGTAGGGCTGATTCACCAGCTCGCCCTCGAAGGTCATCATGGAGGACTGGCCGCCGTCCAGGTTGTAGGCGGTCAGGCAGCCCAGCGTTTCGAAGAATGAGGACAGATCCTTCATGTTCAGGCCCAGGGAGTAGCCTTGCTGCCGCCCGTCCACGACGACGAGGCAGTAGTGGCCAGGCTCGTAATAGCCGATCGCGCTGCGCGGGTTCGCGGGCACGACAGAGCTGTTGAAGGATGTTTTCGCCTTGCCGCCGTCCAGCAGTTCCGGGCCGAAGCTCCACGCCTGCCACGCCTTCCGCGCGATGGCGTCGTTTATGCTGAACTCATCCTTCGTGTAAGTCTCCATCACGCCGTCCTCGTATATCACGCATACGTCATCATACATGCTGTCGCGGTAGAGCACGCCGTTGCGGATCACCACGCCTTTGGCGCGGGCGCCGTAGTAGTCGCCGTTGATAGCGGCGACGGCGTTAAGCGCGCGCGACATATCCACCACATCGTCTATGATACCCTGTCCCACCTGGTCTTTCGCCAATCCTGACCGCAGTGAGCGGATGTCGCGGACCCATACGTCCGCGACGAAGCACACCGCCTCGCCCACCTTGTACTTCTTGACGGCCACCCTCGCGCTGTCTGACTGGTAACTGAGGATAGCCGTAGCCCCGGTATCCCCGGCGGGGAACGACGCGGAGAAGTCGCCGGGTATGGCGGTTAGGCCCGGCTGTTCGGCGATCGGCTCGGAGGTGGCGCGGGACATGGCGGTTGATTCCGCTGGATCGGTGATAACCACCGCGCGTTGTCCCATCGATTGCGGAAGCACGTGATGGAACAGCGCGAACACCACCAGCGCCGCCGCGAATATGGTAAAATCCAGGCAAACCACCGCCCAAGCGGGGAATATCCGCTTGTGATAGCCGCCATGCCTGCGCGTCATCGCACCGCCCCCATCGAAACGTTATAGCACCAGATTAACGATCTTGCCGGGCACGTAGATCAGCTTGCGTATGGGCCGCCCGCTGGCGAGGCGCTGTATCTCCGGGTGGTCCGGCAGCGTCCGCTCGGCCTCATCCTTGCTAAGGCTCAGCGGCAGCGTGACCCGCCCGCGTACTTTGCCTCCCACCTGCACCGCTATCTCGATCTCGTCCCTGACCAGCGCGGCGGGATCCCACTTGGGCCACGGCTGAGCGTATATCGGCTCGCCCAGGCCCTGCAGTTCCCATATCTCCTCGGTGATGTGCGGCGCGAACGGGTTGAGCAGCGCCAGCAGCGTCCGCAGCGTCCCGCGCGTCGCCACGCCTTCTGTATATATAACGTTGACCAGGGTCATCATTGACGCAATGGCCGTGTTAAATTTCATCCGCTCGATGTCCTCGGTCACCTTCTTAACGCACCCGTGGACCTCGGCGCGGATCTTTTCCGGGATACCCTCGCCGCTGACGGCGAACTGCTGGACGCGCCACACGCGGTCCAGGAACCTGCGGCAGCCCGCCACGCCCTGCGTAGACCACGGTATCGCTTGGTCGAACGCGCCCAGGAACATCTCGTACATCCTTAGCGTGTCCGCGCCGAACTCCGCTATCACATCGTCAGGGTTGACGACGTTGCCGCGCGACTTGCTCATCTTCTCGCCGTTCGCGCCCAGGATCATGCCGTGGGATGTGCGCTTGGCGTAAGGCTCGGCGTATGGCGCCGCGCCTATATCATATAGGAAATGATGCCAAAACCGGCTGTACAGCAGGTGCAGCGTGGTATGCTCCATACCGCCGTTGTACCAGTCCACCATGCCCCAGTAGTCCAGCGCCTTTTTAGAGGCGAACTCATCATCATTATGGGGATCCATGTAGCGCAGGAAGTACCACGACGAGCCCGCCCATTGCGGCATGGTGTCCGTCTCGCGCTTGGCCGGTCCGCCGCAGCATGGGCATGTTGTGTTGACCCAGTCCGTCATCGCGGCCAAGGGGGATTCTCCCGTGTCGGTCGGCAGGTAGTTGTCCGCCTCGGGCAGCAACAGCGGCAGCTGGTCCTCCGGCAGCGGGACCAGCCCGCAGCGCGGACAATCCACTATCGGGATCGGCTCGCCCCAATACCGCTGGCGCGAGAACACCCAGTCGCGCAGTTTGTATTGAACCTTCGGCTCGCCCAAGCCACGCTCGACCAGCCAGGCGGTGATCTTCCGCTTAGCGTCCGGCACGCGCAGACCGTCCAAGAAACCGGAGTTGACTAGCTCGCCGTCCTCGACGTCGGTATACGCGGCCGACTGGATGTCGCCGCCCGCGACAACCTCAACTATCGGAAGATCGAAACGTCTCGCAAACTCCCAGTCGCGCTCATCGTGGGCGGGCACGGCCATGATCGCGCCTGTTCCATATCCCATCATAACGTAGTCGGAGGCCCAGATGGGTATCCGCTTCCCGGTCGCGGGGTTGACGGCGGCCACGCCTTCGATGGGTACGCCCGTCTTATCCTTGGCGATCTCGGTGCGCTCGAAGTCGCTCTTGCGCGAGGACGCGTCCCTGTATCCGCGAACGGCCTCGAGGTTTGTTATTCTATTAGCATAATCATCGATGAGCGGGTGTTCTGGAGCGACGACCATGTAAGTCGCGCCGAACAGCGTGTCAGGCCGCGTCGTGAACACGCGCAGCGGCTCCAGCGCTTCACCCGTCGTGTCGTCCAGTAATTGGAAATCCACGCCCGCGCCTTCCGATCGTCCTATCCAGTTGCGCTGCTGCGCCTTTATCTTGTCGAGGAAGTCCACCGTGTCCAGCCCGTCCAGCAGTGTCTGGGCATACGCGGTGATCTTCAGCATCCACTGCTTCTTGATCCGGCGCACGACCTCGCCGCCACAGCGCTCACACACGCCGCCGACGACCTCCTCGTTTGCCAGCCCGACCTTGCAGCTGGTGCAGTAGTTGATCGGCATCTCCGACTTGTACGCCAGCCCGCGCTTGTACAGTTGGAGGAATATCCACTGCGTCCAGCGGTAATAGTTGGGATCGGTGGTGTCGACCTCGCGCGTCCAGTCGAATGAGAAACCGATCGACTGGCACTGCTTGCGGAAGCGGCTGATGTTCCGCTGGGTGACCACGCGCGGGTGGACGCGGTGCTTTATCGCGTAGTTCTCCGTGGGCAGGCCGAACGCGTCCCAGCCCATCGGGAACAGCACGTTGTATCCCTGCATGCGCCGCTTCCGCGCGACGATATCCATCGCGGTGTACGGCCTGGGGTGCCCGGCGTGCAAGCCTTCGCCGGAGGGATAGGGGAATTCTACCAGGGCGAAGAACTTAGGCCTGTCAGAATCGTTGGAAGCCTCGAACGCCCGGGCCTGCGACCAGCGCCGCTGCCATTTGGGTTCGATCACGCGCGGGGAGTATTCGGGAACGGTCATATACGCGCCGCCATCCTTATATATTTATTAATTGATATATCCAAATCAGCCAAAAATTATTCTAACGTGAAGCGGCGGCTGTTGTCAAGCGGATATTGAATTTCCCGATAATTGTGGTATAATTGGTGTGCGGGCTAACTTTGACAGGACGCGGGGTGGATTGGTGCGGCGGCAAGCTGGCGGCGATGTGGAATTAGGCGACCGCGTCACGATGCGAAAGCCCCACCCATGCGGCGAGGAAGGCTGCGACGAGTGGACGGTCATACGCGTTGGCGCGGACGTGAAGATCAAGTGCCACGGCTGCGGCCGGATCGTCATGCTGGACCGCCCGGAATTTCTAAGGCGCAGGAAGCGGCTGGTCAGCCGGCTTGACCCGGCGGAGCTGGCGCTATTATTAAAGATGAGGGAGTGACGCCGTTATGGGCAATGTCGTCGAGGGAACCTTGACCGAACCCGTATCGCCATCCATTAAGCCGCTCGCGGACGGCAAGGGCGAGGGCAAGAAGGAAGGTAAAAAATCCGTGGGCCGCGAGGTATTCGAGTGGGCGGTTTCAATCATTGTCGCGGTCGCGCTGGCGATGACCATACGCGCGTTTATATTCGAGCCGATCCGCGTGGACGGCGAGTCGATGATACATACCCTGGAGAACAACGAATACACCTTCACGACCAAATTCGATTACCTGCTGGGCAACCTGTCGCGCTTCGACGTGGTCATATGCAAGTTCCCCGGACGGACGGAACGCTTCGTGAAACGACTGGTAGGTCTGCCCGGCGACACGGTGCAAATAATGGACGGCTACCTGTGGGTCAACGGTGAGCGGTATGAGGAGGAATATCTGACCAACAGGCCAGGCTACGCCGGGGCGTGGACGCTCGGTGAGGACGAGTACTTCGTGCTGGGCGACAATCGCCCGAATTCCAACGATAGCCACATCATCGGGCCGCTGACGCGCGAGATGATCATCGGGCATGTCCGGTGCGTGATATGGCCGCTGAATAAGATAAGGATTGTTGAGTAACACTTGCCAGAAATCCCCACGGTCAATCGGGCCGCGGGGATTTCTTTTTGCGTATGGAGGCTTCCGCGCCCTGGCCGGACGGCGTGTAGTACACCCTGTTCTCCAGACCGGAAGGCATGTACTCCTGCTCTATCCAATGCCCGGGATAGTTATGTGGATACTTGTAGTTTACGCCCGGGGACTCGCCGCGCTCGTCCGTCAGGCGCGCGCTGCCCTTATAGCTGGTGTCGCGCAGCGCGACAGGCACCGCGCCGAAATCACCCTTCTCCGCGTCCGCGTACGCCGCGTCGATCGCGCAAACCACACTGTTGGACTTCGGGCTTTCGCAAACAGTGATGATGGCCTGGCCGATGGGCAGCTTAGCCTCGGGCATGCCGACATGCTGCAGCGCGGTCGCGGCGGCGGCGGCGGTCAGCATCGCGTTGGGATTCGCCAGCCCAACATCCTCGCTGGCGTGCGCGATAACCCGGCGCACGATCAACCAGGGGTCACAGCCGGAGTAAACCAGACGCGCGAACCACGCGAGCGCCGCGTCGCTGTCCGAACCGCGCAGGCTCTTGCAGAACGCGCTCAGCATGTCGTAGTAGAGCGTTTCATCCACATAGAGCGCGGGTTTCTGGATGGATTCCTCCGCGATCGCCAGCGTGATGTGGATCGAGCCGTCCGCGCAGGGATCGGTGGTGAGCGCGGCCAATTCCAGCGCGTTCAGCGCGGAACGGACGTCTCCGCCCGCCGTATGCGCTAGGTGCGCGAGGGCGTCCTGGTCGCACCGAATGTCAAGGTGGCCCAGCCCGCGCTCCGCGTCGGACAGCGCGGCGAGCATCCCGCGCGCTATATCCTCCTCGCCAATGGGCATAAAGTGGAATATCCTGCACCGGCTGACGATCGCCGGAGTCATGGATATCAATGGATTCTCGGTTGTCGAGCCGATGAACCTGACGATACCCTCTTCCAGCGCGGGCAGTACGCTGTCACTCTGCGCCTTGCTCCAGCGGTGGCACTCATCCAGCAGGAGGATCGTGCCCGCGCCGCTGGAATCAAGCCGCCGCCTCGCCTCCTCGATAACAACGCGGACATCCGCGACGCCGCTGGTGACGGCGTTCATCTTGACGAACGCGCTGCTCGTCCTTGACGCGATCACCGACGCTAGGGATGTCTTGCCGCATCCCGGCGGGCCGTAGAATATGGAGCTGCCCAGCCGATCCGCCTCAATCGCCCGCCGCAGCAAGCGGCCCTTCCCCACAAGATGCGTTTGGCCGATAAACTCGTCCAGCGAGCGCGGGCGCATGCGGTCGGCGAGCGGCGTGTCGCGCTTAGGTTTCGGCATCAGCGAGAACAGGTCTTCCACGAATTCCTCCGACCGCGATGTTTCACGTGAAACAATATTTGTCTAATCTGGGATCGGTATCACAGCGCGGCGCCTCTGGTCGAAGCGGCATGTATACTGGAAACCAAATCCCCGCGCCAGCTGGTACGCGTACTCAAAGCCGTGCCCGACCTGTTCCGGGCGGTGCGCGTCCGAGCCGAACATGATAAACTCGCCGCCCAACTCGCGGAAACGCTTGACTATGGATGGATCGGGTATCACGCGCTTGGTCTTGTTAAACCTCGATGTGTTGATCTCCAGCGCCTTGCCGTCCCGCGCCAGTATGCGCAGGATATCGTCGATGATGTCTGGCGCGTCGCTGTGGAGGAGCGGTTTGCGCTCGTCGGGGTATGGAGCGTAACGTCCGCAGTATCCTAGATGCGCAAGAGCGTCGTATTCGCCGGGATTCCATGTCCGCAGTGAATCCAGAATAGCTTGCGCGTAGGCAGGGTAAGCCAACTCGCGGCGGTCGTCGAACTGCGAGAAATACGCCCTGTCGTATGGGTCGAGCTTGCCTACAAGGTGGAGCGACATTAAGCGGTAGTCCAGCGGCCATTCGTCCAGCCATCGCGCTATCATATCGTGGTAGGGCGGGTTGTCGCCGATCTCAATGCCCAGGCGGAGGCTCAAGCGTGGGTAAAGCTTCTTCGCGGCGCGGTAGTCCGCCAGCAGGAATTCAAGCTTCGGCGGTATGTCCGCGCCGGGCGTTGGATGCATCGGTTCATAGTGCTCTGTCAGGCAAACCTCATCGAACCCGGCGCGAATCTCCGACTCGCACAGTTCGGCGATGGTCTGGTGGCCGTCCATCGAGTGGCAGGTGTGCGTGTGGTAATCGCAGCGCATCAATTATCCTCGCGTCCGTCTATCATATAAGCCTTATTGTATGATAGCATGTAGAGCGCTTGTTCGCAAACGGGGCGGCCCGTGATCCGGCGCAGCGCGTCCGCGTACATCCTAACCTGCGGCGCGTAGCGTTTGGCCAGCGCGTCCAGATCGTCCGCGCGGTCCGACTTGTAGTCGATGAGCGTCCACCCGCCGTCGGTCATAAACGCGCAGTCTACCACGCCCTGCACGAGCGCGCGGCGGTTCTCATCCAGCAGGTTGAACGCCCATTCGCGGCGGACTTCCTTCGCGGCGATCAGGCGCTTCCCTATGTCGCTGGAGTAGAACAGGTACAGTGGCTGCAGCGCGATTGACTGCGCCTGCCGATCCGATAAGATTCCATTGCGGACCAGTCGCGCCACGGTCTCCATAAGCGCGTTCAGGATCGGCTGGCTCCGCATGGCCGCGAGGTCGGTATGCGCCAGTATCGCGTGCAGCGCGATACCGCTCTCCGTGGCGGTGGGTTTGTCGTTCGACTGGATGAACAGCGGGCGTTCGGGAAGCGGCGGCTCGCTGGCGGTCGCCGCGCGTACCCGCTGGCTTACCGACTGCTTGTATGGTATAAGCTCAATCTCCGGGATTCGCGGGAAAAAACTGTCCGCCGGTTCGGTTGGGATGGCTTCGGACTGGTCCTGCGCGGCTGGCGTCAGATCGGGCGCGGCGGGGCGCAAGTCCTTTGCGCCATGGGTGAACACGCGCCACGGGTATCGAGTGGGCAGCTCATAAGGCGCGTCAGGCTCGGCGGCGCGTGGCTCGTCAACGCGCGGTATGCCGCGTATCAGCCAGTGCAGCGGCGTCGGGGCTTGCAGTAACTCGGCGTCGGTTGGTTCGACAATTCCCGCGTCGTCCATCCAGTCCTCCCACGCGGTCGAGCCGCACAGGATCAGCCGCTCCTGCGCCCGGGTCATGCCGACATACAGTATGCGCATTTCCTCCGCCAGCGACTCGCGCTGGATCGCCGCGCGGATGGCCTTTGACGCCAGGGGCGCGCGTTCGGTCATCTCGTCTGGATTGTAAACGCGCAGTCCCAGCCCCAGGCGCGAGTGCGCCAGCAGCGGCTTGTTCTCATCCTTTCGGTTGAATCGCGCGCCCAGCCCCAGTATGAATACCGTGCCGAACTGCAGCCCCTTGCTCTTGTGGATGGTCATTATCCTTACGCAGTCAGTTGGCGTGGATTCGTCTTGCGCTTGGGTGCCGCCGCTCTCCCGCTGTTCGTCCAGCGCGGACAGGAACGAGTGAAGGCTGCCGCCACGCTCGCGCTGGTACGTTTCCGCGCGTGACAGGAGTTGGCGCAGGTTGGCTTGCCTGGCCGCGCCGTTTGGTTTCGCGCCGGCTGTGGCGTAAAGGTTGGTTTGGTCCAGCAGTCCGCTCAACAACTCGTGGATGGGTTGGACCTTCGCGCGGAACTGCGCGTCCTCGATCATTCCGGTGAATGATCGCAGCGTTTCCCCAAGCTCGCCGTGTTCGCGGCTTGCCGCCAGCAGCGCGTCATAGAAGAAATTTTCCGGATCAGCCAGCCGGATACGCGCCAGCCGCGCCTCGTCCAATCCAGCCGCCGGACCTCGCAGCGCTCCGATCAGCGGCACATCCTGGCGTGGGTTGTCGATCACCGACAGCAGGTCGATGGCCTGGCGAACCTCCAGTTGCTCGAAAAAATCCTCCGCGTCGCTGGTCTGCGCGGGTATGCCGTACTCGCGGAG
Source organism: Oscillospiraceae bacterium (assembly GCA_031270865.1). Taxonomy (GTDB): domain Bacteria; phylum Bacillota; class Clostridia; order Christensenellales; family Aristaeellaceae; genus BNUH01. The sequence goes on along the minus strand of JAISWI010000019.1, from coordinate 69,386 downwards.
GATGTCCTGCGCCTTGACCGCGCGTCCCGCCGCCGAGCGCAGCAGTATCACCATGTCGCCGTACTTCGCAACGCCAGCGCGTGTTAACCGTTGGATCATCCGCGCGGTCAACCGCGCTTCCTTCTCAATGTCTTTGAGGAGGCGTTCCTCCTCCTGCGCGATTTTGTCTTCCGGCTCGGCTTCATCATTGTCAGGCTGCTCAACGCGTGGTTCCGGATCCTTAATCAGTATGTGCGCCTCGACCATACAGCCTTCATCGTCGCGGCCGGGCTTCATCCGCGCCCGCTCATCGTAGTCGATTTCGAACGCGCTGGCGCGTTGTATCCGCGTAAAAACGTCGTTGACCGCTTGGAGAATCGCCTTGGACGAGCGGAAGTTGCGGTCGAGGTCGATACGGGCGCCGCCTAACGTTTCTGACGACGCGCCGCGCGGCAAGCGGTCGGGCGGAGCGGTATCGATATATTCATATTGTTTGTATTTATCAAGAAATAATCCTGGCTCCGCGTCCCTGAAGCGGTATATGCTCTGCTTCACGTCGCCCACGAAGAACAGGTTGTTCCCACGGGCAATCCTTGTTAACAGGGCTTCCTGGAGCGGCGTGCTGTCCTGGTACTCGTCAACGAATATGTGAGCGTATCTGGCGCGGAGGCTCTCGGCGGTCAGGGGATCGCCCAACGCTCGCAGTGAGCGCTGTTCAAGGTCGCTGTAGTCCAACGCGCTGTGCTCATCCTTCAACATTGCATAATGGTTATTAAACATGCGTGTTAATTCAGCCAACGATTCCAACTCATCGCGCATGGCGAGGCAGTCCTGCGCGTGCGCGGCGAGTGACGCGGAAAACAGTTTGACGCTTGCCGCCTTCTGGAACGCGTCTTTTAATTTATCGCGTTTATCGTCATACGCCTTGGTAACGGCCTTGTCGGAGTCCTTCGGCGCTTTGGCCCTTGTAGCCCACTTGCGGTTCCTGATGGCGGCGCGAAACTCGTTGTAATCTTTACGCGCGGCTTGAGTTATGGTTGATATCATGTCCGCGTCGGCTATCGCGGTTTTGGCGAACGCGCGCCATTCTTCCGTCCGCGCGCAGGTATCGGCCAGTTTGTTCGCGCGTTCCAACAAAGCGGCGAGGCTGTCAGCCGCCGTCGACATCAGTATCCGCGCGATCCCGCTGGACGCGATCCCTTCCTCATCGGTCGGGATTGCGTCCAGCGAACTGCGCAGCCATTCCCACGGCTCGGGGCGCGCCATTATGAAATCATACAGTTGGAACGCCAACGCTGCCAGTTCGCTGGGCGACAGGCATTCCGTCAACGCGCGGGCCTTGCCGTCAACCGCGAACACGCCGACAGGGGACGCGGCCCGATGTACCTCGTACCACTCGATTAACGCCTGGTCCATCGCTTGCGCCCGAAGCGCGGCGGATTGCGTGGAGTCCAGCACGCGGTACAACGGATCGACATCCGCCGCCTGGAAGTATGACTTCAGCAGCTGCCCGCAGAAGCTGTGCAGCGTGCGTATGTCGGCAGTCTCGATCCACGCGGCCTGGTCGCGAAGGCGCTCAGTGTCCGCGCCCGCGGACTCCTCTGCCGCCGCCGCCAGCGCGTCGAACAGCCGCTCGCGCATCTCCGACGCCGCCGCGCGGGTATACGTGACTATCAGCATCTCGCCGAGCCCTGCGCCTTCCCGCAGAAGCGACAGTACGCGTTCAATCAGCACAGCCGTCTTGCCGGAACCCGCTGAAGCGGAGACCAGCAGGTTTCTCCCGCGCGTGACGATTGCCGCGCGTTGGGCGGCGGTCCAGCTTCGCCCGGCGGGTTTGGCCGGGATCGGGGTAATGTCACGCTGGATGGGATTTTCGCCCAGCAGCAATGATTTTTCCATAACTATAATATGTGTATCAACATTGTCTTCTGGCCGTCAAGCTCGACCTTCACGAGCCCGTCCTTCTCCAGGCGCTTCATCAGGTCGCTGAACTTCTTGAACCCGATGCCGCGCTCGGAGAAGTCGGGATAGTCGTTCTGCATCGTGGCCTTCAGTATCGACGGGTTGATGCGGTTGAAGCCGTTCTCCTTGAAGCGTTTGAGCAGCGATGAGAACACCTCTATGAAGTTCTCCTTGCTCACCTGCTGTTTGGCGGCTGCCGTCTCGTCCCGCTTGAGGCTTACGATCACGTTATAATGGTCGTTGACAACCTGAATCGTCCCGAACTGCTTCTCAATCTTCGAGAGCAGTTTGCCGAACGAAGCGCAGCCGTACGCCTTCTCGTTGAAGTCGGGGCGCAGGCGCAACACGGTGCCTTTGAGTTCCGAAGCGTAAAGCTCATCCTCCTCCGCTTCCTCCAGAACGGTTTCAATCAGCTTGGCCAGGTCCGCGTCGCCGAACGGCTCCGCGTTGTTCGCGGGCTGTACGGGCTGGGGCGGCTGCTTCTGGGATGTGACCGACTCCAGGAAGAGGAACTCGTTGCACGCGTTGATGAATATCCCGCTGGCGACCTCGCTGCGGGAGATGCCTATCACGAACTTGCCCATAGTCTTCAACTTGCCGACTAGCGGCGTGTAGTCGCTGTCGCCGGAGACGATGCAGAAGCTGTCGACCAGCGGGTTGGTGTACGCTATCTCCAGCGCGTCGATGACCAGTTGGATGTCCAGGTTGTTCTTCTGGTGGTGACCGAACCGCAACGAAGGCGTCACGCTGAAGGTATTGCTAAGCAGCAGCTCCTTCAGGTCTGAGTAGCGGTCGGTATAGCCGTATACGCGGCCCAACAGTATGTCGCCGCGTATCTTCACGCGCTCGATGATGTAGCTTAGCGTCGCGGCCTTAGCGCCGCAGTTCTCCAGGTCGACCAATATCGCGAAATGTGTAGACGTCATAAACCAAATCCTATCTTTATTGAATGCTCGCCAAGGCGATCTCCTCAATCTTGTATGAGCGTTTGAGCACGCGGTCTCGGATGCGCTCGGCTTCCGACCCGATGGCCGGTACGGGCCGGAAGTCGGTGCCCTTGTCCAGTTCGGTCAGGCGGATGGGAACCATCTCGAACAGCGCGGGCTCTGCCGCGCCGCCGCGCACCGTGAACGTCAGCCGCGCCAGGTATGAGTCGCGGTCGTCGGGATCGGTGTTCCCGCCGAATACGAAGTTGCCCAGGCTGTACAGGATGTATTTTCCTTTGTACAGCTCCACGCCCTGCACGATGTGCGGGTGGTGCCCGACCACAACGTCCGCGCCCGCGTCGATGGCCGCGCGTCCGATCGAGCGCTGTTCGGCGGAGAATCCCGCCTCATACTCGCTGCCCCAGTGGAACGACGCGACGACGATGGCGCAGCCTTCATCGCGCAGTTCCTTTACCGTCGCGTGGATGTCCCGCTTGCCGTTCACGTAGGGGAACGTGTTGCCGACCAAACCGATCTTAACGCCCTTGGCCGTGAACACCGCCGTTCTGCCCTTCGCGCAGTATGCGATGCCCGACGCGTCTAGCGCGGCCATGGTATCCTCAAAACCAGCCTGGCCGTAGTCGTAGGCGTGGTTGTTGGCCAGGTTGACCGCCTCTACGCTGGCAAGGGCGAGTATGCCGGCGTAATCGGCGGGTCCCTTGAAGTTGAACAGCTTCTCCTGTTTGTCGTTCGATTCGGTCAATGTCCCTTCGAAGTTGACCAGCGTCAGGTCGTCCGAGTTCAGGCAGTCGGCTACGCCGGAAAACGGCCAGTCGTACCCGTTCCGATCGATGACGCTGTCGAAGCTTACCCCCACGCGTCGCTGGCTGTCAGTGCTGCCGAGCGTGACGTCGCCGCCTGCGGTCACCACGATCGTTATGGCGTCGTTAGGATCCGACGTATCGTCCACCGGCTGATCCTCCGGCGGGCCCGCTGGAATCTCCGTGCCGATGATCACGTCCTCCTCGACGATCACCGCGCCGCCGTACGTGGGCGCTGGCGCGATCAAACACGCCAGCGCGAGCGCTGCAGTCGCTAGAGTCCGTAGCGGCCGCCTGGCCATCACTCGCCGCCCGTCCACGCGGTCGGGTAATCCCGCAGCGCGTAAAGCATGTTCCTGCCGTTGCTGACCATCTTGGTTACCACCCTGTCGAATTGGGTTGAGCCCTCCTTGAACGGCGTCGGCGCGAAGTCGTTCACGCCGCTTTGCGAGCTGATCCGCGTCGGGATGATACGCATGCCGTCAGTCGTCACCGAGCCGCCGCCGACGGTCAGCTTCAACTGGAATATGAATGTATCCATATCCTCCGGCAGCGAGTTGCCCGAGAAGGAGAAGTTGCCCAGCGAGTATACGATGTATCGGTCGTTGTACAACTCGATGGGGTTGACGCGGTGGCTGTGCGCCCCGAGCACCAGGTCCGCCCCGGCGTCGATGGTCGCGCGTCCCAGCGCCAGCTGCCTGCTGTGCGGGAGGTAGTCCAACTCCTCGCCCCAGTGGTAGTAGACTATCACCACATCGCACAGTTGGCGCAGCGCGGGGATGTCCGCTTGCATCTGCGCGGTTACGTTTTCGTAAGGGTTGTTCAGGGTCATGTATGCCAGCATGCCGACCTTAACGCCGTTCACGCTGCGGATGGCGGGTGAGCCCGTCCGCGCCCATGGTATGCCCGCGCCGTCAAGCGCGGTGGCCGTGTCGTCCAATCCTTCCTGGCCGAAGTCCAGCGCGTGGTTATTCTCGAAGGTGACCATATCCACGCCCCCCGAGGTCAGCACGCTCACATGGTCCGGGTCGGCGCGGAACTGGAATGTATTGCCGTTCCCCTGCGTCCTGGTCGTGAGTGTGCCCTCGAAGTTGGCGATGGTCAGGTCGTCCGAGGCGAAAATGTCCTTCACGTTTCGGAACGCGAAGGCATAATCGCTTCCCTTCCGCGTGAACTCCTTAAGGTAGATCGTGCTGGCGGGATTGCCCTTGCGGTTCCCGCCCAGCGTGACGTCGCCCACCGCCGAGATCAGTATTTGAACCGGTTCGGCCAGCTCCGGCGGTTCCTGATGGACTTGCATGGGTTCGGACGTGAACGTCGCCCTGGGCGCGGCGCTTGACGCGCCGTCCGGTTCGGTGGCTAGCGGCCCGTCGTCCGTGAAGAACGATATATCCTCATCCTCCCCGGTCAGCGCGGCGGCGCATCCGGCGGGGATCAGCGTCAGTAACAGCGCGGCCAGCGCCGCGGCGAGTCTGCGCAGCATCGACGGCCTCCTTTATAATATAACGATCGAGCTCACCAAATTGTAACATACACTGACAGTATGCCGCAAGTATTGGCGGATAAACGCGCGATCATCGCCTTTGGCATAAAAAGTCAGGGACGGGCTCGTTACGCGCCCGTCCCTGACCGGTGCTGGCCGATATGTCCGGCTACTCCGCTTTGAGGAACTGCCGCCCGGTGCCCGCCGTGTTCGGCTCGATGCACGAGAACACGCGATCCAGGTGGCCGCGTCCCAGTTTCGGCGTGACCAGGCTGACCGCGGGAACGATCGCCAGCCCCGCCAGCATCACGAACGCGCCGCAGTTTATCGGCGACTGGATGATGGCCGGGAACGCCGGGCGCACGAATATGTTAAGGATCATCACGGAGGCGGCGAAGATAAAGTTCGCCCAGACCGCCGCGCTTGTCATCCACCGCGCGTACAAGCCGTACAGGAACGGCGCGAGGAACGCTCCGGCCAACGCGCCCCATGATATGCCCATCATCTGCGCGATGAACGAAAGCCCGCCCTTGTACTGTATGACCGCTATCGCCGACGCGACCGCGATGAATCCCGCGATCAGCCAGCGGATAGTCAGCAGCTGCCTCTTCTCATCCATGTCCTTGACGAGGCCGCCCCTTAGGAAATCCAGCGTGAACGTGGACGCGCTGGACATTACAAGCGAGGAGAGCGTGGATATGCTGGCGGCGAACACCAGCACGATCACGATGCCTATCATCCAGTCGGAGAACCCGCTGAGCATCGAGGGGATCACCGCGTCGTAGCCGCTGGCGGCCACGTCGACCGGGAACAGCCGCCCGAACCCGCCCAGGAAGTAACAGCCGCCCGCCACGATTACCGCGAACACGGTCGATATGACGGTCCCGGTGGAGATGTTCTTCTCGGAGCGTATCGAGTAGTACTTGGCGACCATCTGCGGCAGTCCCCACGTGCCTACTGAGGTCAGCAGGACCACGCCCAGCAGGTCCAGCGGGTTCGGCCCGAACATCGACGCGAACGCGCCGGGCATGCCGTCCGCCGCGGGATCGGTGACGTTCGCCAGCGCCTTCATTGAGCCGATGAAGCCGCCGTTAACGCCCAGCGCCGCGCCTATCACCATCACGATGCCCGCCAGCATGATTATCCCCTGGATGAAGTCATTGACCGCCGTAGCCGTGTAGCCGCCGATTATGACGTAAACGCCCGTTATAACCGCCATGATCACAATGCACACGACGAAATCCACGTGGTACGCCATCTCGAACAGCCGCGACAGGCCGTTATACAGCGAGGCGGTGTACGGGATCAGGAATACGAACGTGATGACCGACGCGGCCAGCTTAAGATTGGGGGAGTTTAGCCGCTTGCCGAAGAAGTCGGGCATCGTCGCGCTGCCCAGATGGTGAGTGATCAGCCGCGTGCGCCGCGCGAGGACCACCCACGCCAGCAGCGAGCCGATGAACGCGTTGCCCAGGCCGATCCATACCGCCGATATCCCGAACCGCCAGCCGAACTGGCCCGCGTATCCGACGAACACGACCGCCGAGAAGTACGAGGTACCGTACGCGAACGCGGTCAGCCACGGCCCCACGGACCGTCCGCCCAGCACGAAACTATCAACCGAGCGGTTGCGCGAGCGCGTCGCGAACCCCACAGCCAGCGATGTAGCCAGGAACAGCGCCAGCAGCCCTGCCTTGATGAGCATGCCCATACCTCCTTGTTTATACATAACAAAACGCCCTTGGAGCAAACTCCAAGGGCGGACAACCCGCTGTACCACCTTGATTCCGTACGGCCTCGCGGCGCGTACGCTTGTCGGGCGCTAACACGTCCCCGCGCTGTAACGGGCGCAACCGTCGAACCCTCCCTAACAGGTCGAGTCCACAACTCCCGGGATGTAATTCACCCTGACCGCCCAACCGATTCGCACCAGACATCGGCTCTCTTGATGGGACTAGCCAGCGCTACTGGGCTCCCGTTCATTGTCTTTGATGTATGTGATGTAGTATATGCGACTTGAGGGATTCTGTCAAGAGAAATTTTTTGGATTCAATGTGTCCATTGCTTCCTTCAGAGCGATCATATCCCGCATGCGTATATATCTAAATTGATAACTATCGTGCCGCTTGCGGTCAATCCGCGTGTAGGCGTCCCTGATAGACAGCCACACAACCTCCGTCGCGTCCTCAATCTCCTTTGCGGTCAGATGCAGCTCGCCCTTCTCGCCCACGACACGCGCCGCGTAGTAGTACCGTTCCTGTGTAAAGTTATGTTCGGCGCGGCTCTCGAATATGGAGCCTATCTCGCCCGTAATCTCGCAGTCGCAGCCCGTTTCCTCCCAAATCTCGCGCTTGACCGCGGTGACCAGGTCCTCACCTCGCTCGACCCCGCCGCCCGGCAGCGTGTGCAGGTCTAAATTGCGGACAAAGCTTAGCGCGACGCGGCCGTCCGCGTCGAACAGCACGGCGTTTACCGCGATGCGCGGCGGCGCGTTTGATAGCGCGTCAGAGCCTAGTATGTCCTTGTCGGTGATGGTCGCAAGGTGTTTCATGGAGATGCCTCCCCGCTTGTCCGTGCTTCGCCGTTCAGTCATGAAGGGGCGTTGTTTTTGCAGTCTCTATGTATTCGTAATGTTCAAAATCGATAACCTGCATCGACGGGTAACGATATGAGAAGATCGTTTCGCCGCCAGAGCTGATTACCGCGAAGTCGCCCTTGCTGATGACGTCCAAGCCAATAATTACGTCAAAGTCGTTTTCGTTTAGGTTCGTGGCGAGGGCTGCTACGCCATCCAAGCGTATGCCGTTCGAGAGTATCAGGCCGATGATACATGGAGGACACAGGCATAGGCCGCTGCCTGCGCGCGCGTTCATCTCCGGGAACAGCTCCAATGACAACTTGCGGGCGACGCGCTGGGACACACAAGTTATTGAAGCTCCTGCATCCCAAATGGCGTTACAGTGAACAATGCGTTCCTCATCCGCCGGATTACTGTCGGACAGCGGCAGCACTGTGACAGCGCTGATCAGCGAGTATGTCTTGCCACTGCCGTAGCGTATGGTAAAGCTATGCGGTTTCATGCGGAGAATAATGGTATCCTAAACGTTCCGCTAGCAGTTCATCGCGTGGCTTTGCATATTCTTGCAAAATGAATGTGCTAGGCCTGTGAGTTTTTATAGTTTCTTCCAAGGCGACGCTCCATCTTTCATAAGCGCCCAGCACGGCCTTATCCTTAATAATGAGGTGGCATGGCCAATACTTCTCGCATAGCTCTTCGCAATTCTCAAGGTAGTATACCAAGTCGCCCCTTTGGGTGCTTTTCAAATGGTCCAGCCGCATGAAAGTCCCCCTTTGCCAACAGGGACGCGGTTCCCCGCGTCCCATACCAGCCTTAAACGCCGCCTTAGTCTGTCAAGACCGTGGTGACGACGCCCGAACCGACCGTCCTGCCGCCCTCACGAATAGCGAAGCGCAGCCCTTCCTCGATGGCGATGGGCGTGATCAGCGTGCACTCCATGACGACGTTGTCGCCGGGGAGGACCATCTCAACGCCTTCGGGCAGCTTGATGTTCCCGGTCACGTCCGTTGTGCGGAAGTAGAACTGCGGGCGGTACCCGTTGAAGAACGGGGTATGGCGGCCGCCTTCCTCCTTGGTCAGGACGTAGACCTGGCCCAAATAATGCACGTGCGGATGGATGGTGCCGGGCTTGGCGAGCACCTGTCCGCGCTCGATCTCGTTGCGCTGGATGCCGCGCAGCAGCACGCCGATGTTGTCGCCGGCTTCCGCCTGGTCCAGCAGCTTGCGGAACATTTCAACGCCCGTGACGACGGTCGTGCGGCTCTTCTCCATCAGGCCGACGATCTCTACGGTATCGGATACCTTGACCACGCCGCGGTCAACGCGCCCCGTGGCCACCGTGCCGCGTCCTGTTATCGAGAACACGTCCTCGACGGACATCAGGAACGGCTTATCGGTCTCGCGCTGCGGGTCGGGGATGTAGGAGTCCACCGCCTCCATCAGCTCGAATATGCACTTGCACTCGGGCGAGTTCTTCACGTCCTCGCCGCCGTTGATGACATAGTTCATCGCCTGGAGGGCGCTGCCGCGCACGATCGGGATGTCGTCGCCCGGGAAGGAGTAGGAGCTAAGCAGCTCGCGAATCTCCATCTCGACCAGTTCCAGCAGTTCCGGATCGTCCAGCAGGTCGACCTTGTTCAGGAACACGATGATATAGTTGACGCCTACCTGGTGGGCGAGCAGGATATGCTCGCGCGTCTGGGGCATCGGGCCGTCCGGAGCCGCGACCACCAGGATAGCGCCGTCCATCTGCGCCGCGCCGGTGATCATGTTCTTGACGTAGTCGGCGTGGCCGGGGCAGTCGACGTGAGCGTAGTGGCGCTTGTCGGTCTGGTACTCCACGTGCGCGGTGTTGATGGTTATGCCGCGCGCCTTCTCTTCCGGCGCCTTGTCGATTTCGTCATAGCGCATAACCTGCGCGTTGCCAAACTTCGCCAGCACCATTGTGATGGCGGCGGTCAGGGTGGTCTTGCCGTGGTCGACGTGGCCGATCGTACCGATGTTTACGTGCGGCTTCGTCCGTTCGAACTTTTGCTTCGCCATGGGAATCTCCTCCTTCATTCTCGCGTCGATGCCGCACAGGCAGTCGATCGTCTTATTGCAGGGTAATGCCCCGCGTCTTCCGATGGCGCGAGGCTCTGCGAAGGCGCGGACGCGCCGGTCGCCGTGGAGCGGGTGATGGGAATCGAACCCACATAACCAGCTTGGGAAGCTGGCACTCTACCACTGAGTTACACCCGCGCGACACAACAGCCTCAGCATCATCAGGCATTCAACATTGTACGTTCATTCCGCGATTTTGTCAAGCTGTTTTCGAAGCTTCGCGGATAGTTTTTCCGCAGGCCGCCAGAGTATGCGTGTCAGGCGGCTTGTCGTCCATATATTTATGTTTTAAAGACAGTTATAAATAATGCTTGCAAAACGCTGCGATCCGCAGTATACTATAGTCAACCAACTTGTTGAACCAGCAGATGAGTGATATACTAACCCAGTTATACCGCCCAAGCAGGGAGGAGTATTCTTCATGTTCAACCCCGTATCCGCCGGACTGGATTTTAGGGCCCGCGAGATCGAGACATCCGCGTTCTGGAAGGAGCGCGGCATATTCGCCAAATACCTGCGCTTGCGCGAGGGCGGCAAGCCCTTCACCTTCTACGACGGCCCGCCGACCGCGAACGGTAAGCCCCACATCGGCCACGTCGAGACGCGGGCGTTCAAGGACCTGATACCGCGCTACCGCACGATGAAGGGCTTCGACGTGATGCGCAAGGCCGGATGGGATACCCACGGCCTGCCCGTCGAGCTGGAGGTCGAGAAGCGCCTGAAGCTGGACGGCAAGGACCAGATCGAGGCCTACGGCTGCGAACCGTTCATCAAGGAATGCAAGCGGTCCGTGTGGACGTACCTGAGCGAATGGCGGGCGATGAGCGATACGGTCGCGTTCTGGGTGGATATGGACGACCCGTACGTTACGTACGAGAATAATTATATCGAGTCGGAGTGGTGGTCGCTCAAGGCGATCCACGATAAGGGGCTACTCTACGAAGGCGCGAAGTCCGTGCCGTACTGCCCGCGCTGCGGAACCGCGCTTTCGAGCCACGAGGTCGCGCAGGGCTACAAGGCCGTGACCGATACCTCCGTCATGGTCCGGTTCAGGACGATTGACGACCCGTCGCTGTCGATACTGGCCTGGACGACAACCCCTTGGACGCTGCCCAGCAACCTCGCGCTGTGCGTCGCGCCAGACGAGAGCTACGCGGTGGTTTCATGGAAGGGCGAACGGCTGCTGATGGCCGAGGCCCTGCTGCCCCGAGTGCTCAAGGATGATTATGTTATCGAAAGCGTACGCGCGGGAAAGGAACTGGAGGGCGCGCGCTACGTCCCGCTGTACGGCGCGGACGTCGGCGGTAAGGCCTGGTACGTCGTGTGCGATAACTATGTCACGCTGGACGACGGGACCGGGGTGGTCCACATCGCGCCGTCGTTCGGCGAGGACGACGCCCGCGTAGGCCGGTTGTACGACCTGCCGCTCCTGCAGCGCGTAGATACGCGCGGGCGCATGACCAGCGACGCGCCGTTCGCCGGACTGTTCGTCAAGGACGCCGACCCGAAGATCATAGAGGATTTGAAGGAGCGCGGCCTGCTGTTCAGCGTGATACCGTACAGCCACGACTACCCGTTCTGCTGGCGATGCGATACGCCGCTGCTGTACTACTCGCGCCCGACGTGGTTCATCCGGATGACCGCCGTTCGCGACAGCCTCTCCCGCGCAAACCGCTCGGTCAACTGGCTGCCCGACAACATCAGGGATGGGCGCATGGGCAACTTTATCGAAAACGTGATCGACTGGGGATTATCCCGCGAACGCTATTGGGGCACACCGCTACCCATCTGGCGCTGCCCTAACGGTCACATCCACGTGATAGGCTCGATAGCCGAGTTGCGCGAACTCGGCGATATCGACGGCCAGCCCGTTCCCGAAGACATCGAGCTGCACCGCCCGTACATCGACGCGGTGACGGTCAAATGCCCCCAGTGCGGAGGGGTAGCCCATCGCGTCAAGGAGGTCATCGACTGCTGGTATGACAGCGGGTCGATGCCGTTCGCGCAGTGGCATTACCCGTTCGAGAATAAGGAATTGTTCGAGTCGCGCTTCCCGGCGGACTTCATCAGCGAGGCCGTCGACCAGACGCGCGGTTGGTTCTACACGCTGCTGGCGATATCGACGCTGCTGTTTGACTGCTCGCCGTTCAGGACGTGCCTGGTGCTCGGGCTCGTGCAGGACGACCAGGGGCGCAAGATGTCTAAGCACCTGGGCAACGTGATCGCGCCGGAGGATATCCTAAGCGACCTAGGCGCGGACGCGGTACGCTGGTACTTCTATGTTAACGGCGCGCCGTGGCTGCCCAGCCGCTTCTCGCGCGAGATGTGCGCCGAGACCCAGCGCAAGTTCATGGGCACGCTGTGGAATACTTACGCGTTCTTCATTCTGTACGCGAATGTGGACGGGTACCGGCCAGGCGCGGGGCTTGATCCCTCGTCGCTGACGACGCTGGACCGCTGGCTGCTCTCGCGGCTTAACGGTTTAATCCAAAAGGTTGACCGCTGGCTGGAGCAGACGCGCGTCACGGAGGCCGCCCGCGCCATCGCCGATTTTGTGGATGAATTGTCGAACTGGTATGTACGCCGCAGCCGCGAGAGGTTCTGGGCGAAAGGCATGCCGCAGGGCAAGGAGGCCGCGTTCGCGACGCTCTACACCACGCTGGCCACGCTTGCGAAGCTAATCGCGCCGTTCACGCCGTTCCTGGCCGAGTCGCTCTACCAGAACCTGACGCGCTCGCAGGACGCGGACGCGCCCGAGTCGGTCCACCTGTGCGATTACCCGGAGGCGGACGTGTCGCTCATCGACCCGCGGTTGGAATCCGACATGGCCGCGCTGATCCACACGGTGGAGCTTGGCCGCGCGTGCCGGTCCGCCGCGAACATAAAGATACGCCAGCCCGTCGCCGCGGTATTCGCGCAGGGGTTGACGCTGCCGGATGACTTCGCGGCGCTGGCCATGGAGGAGCTAAACGCCAAGCGCATCGAGTTTGTCAGCGACGCGCGGGCGTTCCTCAGTTATCGCGTGAAGCCGCAGCTTCGGACGCTCGGCCCGCGCTACGGCAAGCTGCTGGGCGCGATCCGGCAGGCGTTGTCCGAAGCGGACGGACTATCCGTAGCGCAAACCCTGGACAGGGGCGAACCGCTTCGCCTCGACGTGAACGGCCAGGCTATCGAGCTGGCGCGTGAGGATCTGATCATCGAGCCTGCGCGGGCGGAGGGCTTCGCCGCTGAATCCGACGGCGGCGTAACCGTCGCGCTGGACACGACGCTAACGCCCGAACTGATTGAGGAAGGCCTGGCGCGCGAACTGGTCAGCAAAATCCAGCAGACGCGCAAGGACGCGGGCTTCGACGTGACCGACCGCGTAGATATCGGCGTAACGACGACGCGGACGCTGGCCGCCGCCATCGCGAACCGCCGCGACATGATCCTCTCCGCCACGCTGGGCGTATCGCTGGCCGACAGCGTTGATATGTCCGGCGCGGTCGTTCGCGGCTGGGACATAAACGGCGAGGCCGCGACCGTCGCGATCCGCAAAGCGACATAATGGAAGGCGCGATGTTCGCCGCCGACGGCTGGCGCGACTACGAGGCGCTGGATACCGGGAACGGCGCGAAGCTGGAGCGGTGGGGCGATATCATACTCTCGCGGCCTGACCCGCAGGTGATATGGCCGGCCGCCGATCCCGGAGCGTGGAGCCGCGCCGACGCGGTATACACTCGCGCGGAGACGGGCGGCGGGGCGTGGACGTTCCGCCGCGAACTGCCCGAACGCTGGGAAACGCGTTACGGGAAGCTGCGCTTCCATGTCCGGCCGACGGGATTCAAACACACCGGGCTGTTTCCCGAGCAGGCGGTCAACTGGGACTGGATGACCCAAATGATCCGCGAGGCGAACCGCCCGCTTCGTGCGCTGAACCTGTTCGCGTATACCGGAGGCGCTACGCTGGCTTGCGCGGCGGCTGGGGCGCGTGTGACGCACGTCGACGCGGCGAAGGGCATGGTCCAGTGGGCGAAGGAGAATTACGCGCTGACAGGATTACCACCGGACGGCGTACGCTGGATCGTGGACGATGCCGCGCGGTTCGCCGCGCGTGAGGCGAGGCGCGGCCATACCTACGACGCGATCGCGCTTGATCCGCCATCATACGGCCGCGGTCCCGACGGCGAGGTATGGAAACTGGAAACCAGCCTGTATCCGCTCGTCGAGACGCTGTCTTCGCTGTTGAGCGACAAGCCGTTGTTCTTCCTACTGAATAGCTATACGACCGGACTACAGCCCGTCGCGATGGCTAATGTGTTATCCCGGGCGCTGCGGCGGATGCCGGGCGCGGTCGATGCCCGCGAGGTGTGCTTGCCCGTGCGATCCGGCGGGATGCTGCCATGCGGAGCGTCGGCGAGGTGGACGCCGTCAATATGACCTTACCGATATTATACGAAGATAATCACCTTCTGATATCGGTCAAGCCGCCGAACCTGCCGGTTCAGGCCGACGCGTCCGGCGACGACGACATGCTGTCGATGCTGAAAGCGGATATCAAGGAGCGTTACGCGAAACCGGGCGATGTGTATTTGGGATTGGTACATAGGATAGATCGGCCAGTGGGCGGGGTGATCGCGTTCGCGCGGACGTCGAAGGCGGCGGCGCGGCTCAGCGCGCAGCTGCGCGAGCACAGCATGCGGCGTTCCTATCTCGCCGCAGCGCGAGGTTATGTTGGCGGATCGGGCGTAATGCGTGATTATCTATTGAAAGATACCAAAACCAACATCGTATCTATATCGACTAAGGACACGTCGGGCTCACGCGAGGCTGTGCTTAGCTTCACGCGGCTTGCGGCGGTTGACGCGCCGGAGCCGCTGTCGCTGGTTGATGTGCGGTTGGAAACGGGGAGATCGCACCAGATACGGGCGCAGTTTGCCAGCCGGGGCTTTCCATTGAGGGCGGACGCGCGATACGGAGCGCTTCAGCCGGGCGAGACTGTCGCGCTGTGGGGTTACGCGCTGGAGCTGGAGCATCCAACAAAGGGCGAGGCGATGCGGTTTACAGCCGCGCCGCCCGACATATTTCCGTGGAACCTGTTCGGGTCACCCGCGTTTGACCTTCGCGGCCATCCCGAACGCTAGCCGCGCCGCGTTAACGATGACCGCCGCCGCCAGCGCCCACGCGAATGAGTCGACCTCAAAGCCCTCGACCTTCATCGCGCACGCGTAGAACAGCCCCGCGTCTATGATGACGCCCATCAGCCCGAGGGTCAGTATGTTGAACACGCCCAGCAGAATCCGCGCGACAGGCCGGAACAGTATGTACGCCACCGAAAGCAGTATGCCGACCGCCGCCGCTTGCGTCCAGTCCGCGCAGCGCGCGCCCGGCAGCAGGTACGCGCTGGCGACGACCGCCGCGATAGTGCCCAGGCATTTCCACAGGAAACCGCGCACGCGCATCCCTCCCGGGTTTAGTATGCTCCTTCGCCTTAGCTGATAAACCGAAGAAGTCGCAGCGCGTCATAGCGCGTTCCAGTCCACATCCTCCAGGCGCGGCATCTCCTCACGCGGCTAGGCGCGGCCTTTCTGTACGCCGTGAACCAGACCCGGTATGCCCGACAGGTACAGCTTCTCCCGCATAGCGTCCTGATCGCTGGAAGGATTCAGCCGCCATCTGTATTTGAACACCACAGCCGACGAATCTCATTTTCAGCCAATCCCGTAATGGCGATGATTTCACCCATGTCCTTATTCATTCCCCGCAACAGGAAGACCAACTCCCGGTTGCGCCTCTCCATCTCCCGCTCCATCCCCCGCTCCATCCCCCGCTCCATCCCCACCTTAAGGTAGTAACTCGCGTTTACCCTTAACGCGTCTTCAAAGTTAAACTCCTCTGACAGCATACCTGCCACCTCCGCTCCATATTTTTTCAAATAGTCGGCAATTATACCATCCTTGACGCAGTCCAATATAGCTTGTTTGACAGCGTCCAGCGAGGACATGCCCTGCGCCTGATACTCGCGCCCACGCCGCACCACCTCCACATATCCGTAGAGATACCGGCTCTTGCCGAGCAAGTCCGCGTTCCCGGGGTCATGGATGTTGTAGACTAGCGCGGCCAGCTCGATGAACGACTCATTCGCCAGGTTCACGTCTGATTTTATGTATGAATCGGACAACCTTAGTATACTTTTGGCGGGATATTCATCCTTACCGTTGTACAGGACGATGAATACGGGCTTGGGCAGCTCCACTATGCCTGGGATGTAGGTATGATCGCGCTCGACCATGGCTTCTAGGATTCGGCCATAATACGATAAAAACCGGACTGGGATGCTCCTGTTGATCGTGGACTGGTGCTCGCCCAGGAACAGGACGGTGTCGCCGACCATCAGCGCGAGGTCATTCTTGACGCCCATGAAGAACACATTGGACAGCGTCTCGATGGTCACTTTGGTATCCGGAGGATAGTTAGTATTCAAAACGGCGTTGACAAGTTCCAGGCCGCGCTCCTGATCGTTGAACAGGGACGCGAAGAACGTGGACTTGTACGCGCGTTTAAGGTTCAGCGGTTCGTCGGGCATGGTGAGGACCCCTCCTTAATGATGAGGCCATCATAACAGAAACCGCCCAGGATGTCAATTGTTATCTCGTTATATTAAAAAGCCCGCCGGGGGCCTTACCCCCGGCGAGCCATTGATCCGCGCAATATGTTCGGTGCGGGCAGGTTTTACCGGCGCGCTGCGAAGCATTCGCTGCAATAGATCGGTCGGTCGTTCTTGGGAATGAAAGGGACGCGAGTCGGCGCGCCGCACGCGGCGCAGGTCGTCTCGTACATTTCGCGCGCTTCACCGGTTGCCGGTCTGCTGGCCTTGCGGGTCTGGCGGCACGCTTTGCAGCGCATAGGTTCGTTCTGGAAGCCCTTCTCCGCGTAGAATTCCTGTTCACCGGCGGTGAAGATGAATTCCGCGCCGCAGTCCTTGCAGATCAGCGTTTTGTCCTGATACATGGTTTAACCCCCCGCGAGTCGTTTAATATCCGGTTCCGAAGGACGGCTGACCTGGTCTTTGCCCCCACACCCGGCGCTGGCGCTTCCGCCCGCTGGCCGGGCATTGTGGGGAACGCCGCGCACTTACCTCTAGGCCGCGCCATGATCGCCGACGTAAATATCCGTCGGTTTACGTGGGTCGTTTCGCCCGCGGCTAGCCTCGACTTTCAACCACAGACCCGTTTATCCGGAACCGCCTAATAGTATAACACGCCGTTGGCGAAAGCGCAAGGTTTTTTTTTCGTGTCTAGGTAAATTTGTTTCGGAGCCTAGCGGTTATTTCGACATAATAATTGACAAGCCCGGCGGAACCTGATATAATAACATAGTTAAGGAGGGGCTGTATTGTGGCTGACCAACCGCTGGACTTCAAGCGCGCGTTCAAGGCCGGGTTCTTCGCCTCGCTGTTCAACGACAGGGAACGCGGCTTGGAGCTGGTCAACGCCGTTATGGACACAAACTACCCGCCGGATACCGAGGTGGAGATAGAAACGCTGACCGGCGTATTCTTCATGGGTATCCAGAACGACCTCGCCTTGCGCGTGGGCAATACCGTGCTCTTTCTGGGTGAGCACCAGTCCACTGTCAATAGGAGCGTAACCGTCCGGTTTGTCTCGTATTACGGGCGGATACTCGAAGCTATGGTTGAGCGGCACCTTACTTACATCCCGGGAAAACTAGATTTGCCCCGGCCAGTGTTCGTCGTGCTGTATAATGGCAAACAAGAGCAACCTGCCAGGCAGATCCTTAAGCTGTCCGATTCGTACAAAGAACCGCGCGCGCAGTTGGAAACTGATACGTTCATCGAACTGCAGACGGTGGTCTATAATATCCACGATCCGGAGAACGCGGAGTTGGTCCGGAAGAGCGAGAGTCTGTTTGGGTATGTGGAGGTTGTCCGGCGCGGGCGCGAGTACCAGGCGCATGGGATGAGCGCAACGGAAGCGTTGAGCCGCGCCATACAGGACTGCGTCAAGGCCGGGATACTTGCCGACTATTTTAGTAAGCATGCTGCGGAGGTGATCGGTATGTTAAGTGAGGAGTTCAGTATTGAAGAGTACGGACGGGCTTTAGGAACCTACTGGAAGCAGGAAGGGAAGCGGGAAGGGATTCAGGAAGGGATTCAGGAAGGGATTCAGAAGGGGAAGCGGGAAGGGAAGCGGGAAGGGATTCAGGAGGGGAAGCGGGAAGGGATTCAGGAAGGGAAGCGAGAAGGGAAGCGGGAAGGCGCGGAGGAAAACCGCCTGGAGACAGTCCTCCGCATGCGGGATCTAGGTTGCGATATGAGTCTGATTGCCGCTGTTACCGGGTTGAGTGAAGACGCGATCCTCCGTCTACGTTGATTGAAGGGGTTAGTTGGAGCGCGCTGCGGAGGTGATCGGTATGTTAAGTGAGGAGTTCAGTCTCGAAGAGTACGGACGGGCTTTAGGAACCTACTGGAAGCAGGAAGGGAAGCGGGAAGGGATTCAGGAAGGGATTCAGAAGGGGAAGCGGGAAGGGATTCAGGAAGGGATTCAGGAGGGAAAGCGGGAAGGGATTCAGGAGGGGAAGCGGGAAGGCGCGGAGGAAAACCGCTTGGAGACAGTCCTGCGCATGCGGGATCTAGGTTGCGATATGAGTCTGATTGCGGCTGTCACCGGGTTGAGTGAAGACGCGATCCTCCGTCTACGCTGATTGAAGGGGTTAGTTGGAGCGCACTGCGGAGGTGATCGGTATGTTAAGTGAGGAGTTCAGTATCGAAGAGTACGGACGGGCTTTAGGAACCTACTGGAAGCAGGAGGGGAAACGGGAAGGGATTCAGGAAGGGAAGCGGGAAGGCGCGACCCGCGCGGCTGGCTGACCGCAACGGGCTGACCGGGGCGGGCATGAGGCAACCTGGCAGCCCGTCGCGCTGGCCTTATCCCATAAAACGCCTGCCGCGCGCTGATTCATCCCGGCGCATTAAAAAATTTTTAGAAATGTGTTGACAGATTGTTCCTGAGGTGTTATCCTATGCATGAAACTTCAACCACAATATTAACAGGAGGGGAAACCATGAAGAAGTTCGAACAACCGGTGGTCGCGCTCAACGAGATGACGATGAGTGAGTCCATTGCGTCTATCTGCTGCTATGCGAAGTCTGAGATAGGGGATGCGTGGGGAACCTTACAGACGAATGTTACTGTGCTCAACGGCGGATCTATTTCTGCAAAGAGCGACGGTACCAAGCGTTACTTTGTGCATGAGAATGTACTGGCGGCGTTGGGTGGGATTGTTCCTGCACCGTCGGTACATTATACGCTACGCACAGGCGTTACGGTAAGTTATGTCAATCAGGATGCCATAAATTCTGGTGCGACGATTGGTGACGCTAAGATTTCGTATACTGATTATCCTTTGGTACGGTTTACATATGGTCTAACAGATTTTACATTTGGTGATGTGAAGGTGAAGCGGTTAGATTCCGCCTATTACTGGGATGCAGACAAGAAGACGGTCACGGAGTGGAAAGTTTTTGACAATTCTTATGCCTTCCCCACAAACAACCAGATCTGCTCGCACACCACTAGTAGTTGCCCGTGGATAACGTCAGAGACGGTTGGTAGTAGTGATGGTGGGATGCATACTGGCTCGACGGTTGCTCACTCATTGGGCGGCCAGAAGTGGTGGTTAGACCACGTCCCGCAACAGTACGCGTCCTGATCGCAGCCTAGACCGTTTTACACCCGCACACAGGATTACTTGCGCGGCGAACCTCCCGGAGTTCCGGGGGGTTCCTTTTGTCCAAGCCCCCCCGCAGGGTAGAGCGGACGTGTCGGCGCGTCGTGAACCCCGACGCCTACTCCCGCCTCCCCAAAACATCCCACGGCGTGATCATCCCCAGCAGCTGTTCGGCCATGTTCCCCGTCTCCGTGATGAACAGCGCCGCCAGGCGGCTGTTCCGCTCACGCCGCGCCTCGAACGCCTGCTTCACGTCCGCGTATGTCGCGCGTTGGTCGATGAAGAGGAACCGCTCCGGGTCATGCGCGTCCGGCGGCAGCAGCGCCGCGAACGCCGACACCGGCGTATCCTCGAAAATCCCAACCCCGGGCTGTTTCAACGCGTACGCGAACACCGTCCCCACGCTGAATACCCCGGTCATCCGCTCGCCGCTCAATATCGGCGCGTGGCTGAACCCGCGCTTGTTCATCGCCCGCATCAGGTTGAGCGCGCTTTCGTTCGTCCTCGCGCACAGCAGGTCCTCCGCCGCCGTCGCGAACGCCATCGCCGGGGGCGGCTCGTTGACGTATTGGATGATCCGCTCCAACGCGCCGTGTATGCCCTCGCTAGGCTCGACCACCGGCATCCCGTCGCTGTCCGCGTTGTGAGTGAGGATGTTGCGTATCTCGCGGCAGACCTCCAGGTCGTCGCGCACGGGCCGCGACTCCGGGTCCTCCAGGTACGCCACCACCGCGCTGGACTGGCGGCGCGGCTGCATCCTCCGGTCGAGTATCGTCTCAAGGCGGCGATACAGCGCGAGGAATGATTCATGTCTCATATCAATGAGTATAACATAAATCGCGGCGAATAGCAACCCTTATGGAGGCGTTATGGCAAGTCCGCTCGGCGGCGCGTGGCAGGAGATCAACCTGGACGCGCTGCGGCTCAACCTTGAATCCGTCCGCGCGGCGGTCGGTCCCGGCGTGAGGATAGCCGCTGTCGTCAAGGCCGACGCGTACGGCCATGGTATGGTCGAATGCGCCCGCGCGCTCTGGGACGCCGGCGCCGACGTGATCGCGACCGCCAGCGTCCGCGAGGCGCTATACTTGAAACACCTCGGCGTCTTCGGCGCCGTCTCCCCTAAAGGGGAGACAAGGGGTCCGGCCGCGCTGTGGTCGATGGGTTACGCGCCCGACGACCTGCTGGCCGCCGCGATTGTTAACGGTATAGCGCTCACGGTCTGCGATGTCGGACAGGCGCGGCGGCTGGGCGAGACGGCCATGTCGCGCGGCTTGACCGCCCACGCCCATGTGAAGATTGATACCGGGTTCCATCGGCTGGGCATGACGATCGACGAGGCGCGGGCCGACCTGCCCGGCATATTGTCCATGCCGGGCCTTGCCGTCGACGGCGTGTTCACCCACCTTGCGCTGATCGATGAGGACCACGATCGGGCGCAGATGGACAGATTCTTCAGCGTCGCCCAACCTCTTGCCGATTCATCGGGACGCGGTCCATGCCTCCACGCCGCCGACAGCATCGCCGCGTTCCGGTATCCTAAGTGGCGGCTGGGCATGGTCCGCGTCGGCGCGATACTATATGGAAATGTTATAGCCGACGCTCCGTTCATCCCGCGAAAGGTTATGCGGCTTTGCGCAAGAATCGTCTCGACGCGTACCATCCAACCCGGCGAGGGCGTGGGCTACGACGGGACATACCGCGCCACGCGCGAGACCATCATCGCGGCAATCCCGCTGGGCTACGCGGATGGACTGCCGCGCCGCCTGCGCGAACGCGGCCAGGCGTCGGTCCGTGGCGTTCGCGTCCGTTACGCCGGACTGCCGTGCATGGACCAATCCATGCTGGATGTCACCGACGTTCCGGGTATCCAGGTCGGCGATATCGTGACCGCGCTAGGCGGCGAGGGCGAGGACGTTATCCCCGTAGAGGAGTTCGCCGCGTGGATCGGCAGCAACCGCAACGAACCGCTGGCCATGACCGGACGGCGCGTCCCACGGGCGTACTATCAAAATGGCGAAATCGTCAGCGTAGACGACCCTCTTTTGGATGGTTTCATGGCTCAAACATCATTCCCTCAACATATTCATCCATAAATACCGGGTTCGTCGACAACTCGACCACCCGCGCCGCGCCAACCACGCCTTCGCTCTGAACACGAATGCCGTCGTTCAGCAGCGCCATGGCCGCGCCCATGCCCGCGCCGTTGCCAATCGCGCGGGCCTTCGCCGCGAAGCCGCCGGGCAGCAAACCAATCCGCTCCGCCGAACTTACGCGAATCTTGCTGCCGAACCCTCCCGCCACGACGAGCGCGTCCACGTCCCCGACCGCCAGCCCCGTCTCGCTCAGCAGCGTCAGCATCCCCGCGCGGATGGCGGCCTTGGCCAGCTGCAGCGCCCGCGCGTCCTTCTGCGTGACGGCGACGCTTGTGCCCGGGAACGTGAAGTCCCCGCCGTCAAGGTAGCCGGATTCGTCCAGCATTCCGGCATCCAGCATCGCGGCCACGGTATCCACCAGTCCCGTACCGCAGATCCCGCGAGCGGGCTCGCCGCCTATCGTCGAGTACTGGAAACGCCCGTCCAGCCAATCCACCCGGTCGATCGCGCCAGGTTCGGCCAGCATCCCGCAGGATATGCCCGCTCCCTCGAAGGCAGGACCCGCCGCCGTCGCGCAGCATGACAGCGCGCCGCCAGCCGCCAGCGCGATCTCGCCATTCGTGCCGATATCCGCCAGCATCAACGGCTTACCGCGATGGACGCGCCCGTCCGTGATAAGCCCGCCCGCCAGCATCGCGGTAGTGATGTCCGCGCCAACGTACGCGCCAACGCATCGCGGCAGGTACACCTGCGCCGATACGGGCAGCCTCAGCGCGTCCGGGCGGCGGAACTCGCCGAACAGGTGCTCCGCGCGGAACGGCATCGCGCTGAGCGGTTTAGTCGGCAGCGCGCATAACAGCGTGAGCATGGCGGTGTTGCCCGTCAGGACTATACGGGTTAAGTCGTTATGATTTAATGAATGTCTGGCTAGCAGCGATTCAACCAATTGGGTTATACACCCGCATACGAGAGTGGCCAGCGCGTCGGCGTGGCCATCCATCGAGGCCTGTACGCGCGAAATCACGTCCGCGCCGAACGCGCCCTGCGGGTTCAGGGCGGACGCCGCGCCCAGCCGCCCGCCATCATCCATCGCGTACAGGTAAGCGGCTATCGTCGTCGTGCCGATATCCACAGCCGCCCCAACCCCGCTAAGCCCGTTCGACACCGTGAACGGCGGCGTCGCCCCGTCTATCTGGATAGACACGGACCGCGCCGCCATACTGTTCGTGAAAACATCGACGTCGCCCAGCGCGGCCGCCCGGCAAGCGAAGCGTATACCGCCGCCCGGCGGGATCAGCGCGGTTTCAGCGGCGTCCGGCTCGGACAGCGCGCCCGTGACGCTTACCTTGCATTGGTTGCATCGCGCCATGCCGCCGCACGGCGCGTTAACCGGAACGCCGCTGCCCCGCAGCAGGTCGAGCAGCCGCTCCGGTGGAGTGAATGTTACCGAACGGACGGTGTTCCCGTCATGGATTGTCAGCGACGCCATATATAAGCCTCCACATAATTCCCACTTGACATAGCGGCCCGCCCGCATCACAATAGACCTCGTACAACGTCATCATAACCTCCGCCCGCCTTTTAATCAAGGAGGAATATATATGCGCATCGCGCTGATAGCCTGCCGCGTTTTCTCGCGGGAACTGAACTATTACGCCTCGCAAAGCCCGCACGCCGTGGAGCTTACATGGCTGCCGCAGGGCTTGCACACATACCCGGACAGACTGCGCCAGACGGTCCAGTCCACGATCGTCGAGCTGGAGAGGCAGTACGCCGCGAAGGAATCCCACTTCGAGGCCGACGTGATCGCGCTGGGGTACGGGCTGTGCTCCAACGGCGTGATCGGGCTGAAGGCGGGCAAGCTGCCGCTGGTCGTGCCGCGCACGGACGACTGTATCGCCGTGTTCCTGGGCTCGCAGGAGCGATACCTCAACCTGTTCAACCAGATGCGCGGCTGCTACTGGCTCAACAACGGCTGGATCGAGTACGGCTGGCTTGAGGAAGGGCATGTCCCGTCCAGCGAGATGCTGACCCAGCGCCGCAACGAGTACGCCGAGAAGTACGGCGAGGACAACGCGGATTTCCTTATAGAAACTGAAATGTCCTGGATCGGCAACTACCACACCTGCGCGTATATAGAGTCCACAGTGTACGACTGCCCCAAGTACCGCGAGACGGCGCGGCGCTTCGCCGACGAGAACAAGTGGGAACGCCAGACGGTCTCCGGCGACCACCGGATGCTGCGCATGCTCACCGACGGGACATGGAACGACGAGGAGTTCCTGGTCGTGCCGCCCGGTTACAGGATCGCGCCGCTGTACGACGGGCGCAAGATGGCGGCGGAACAGGCGCGGCCCGCCGAAAAGCAGTGACAACAACCGGATAATATGGTATAATAGGGGGTAGTGACTGCTATAGGGAGGCGGGAAGAAAGGTTATGAAAGAATATTCGGCGGAGAACATCCGCAACATTGCGGTCGTCGGACACGGCAGCGAGGGCAAGACCACGCTGGTCGAGGCCATGCTGTACGCGTCCGGGGCAGTGGACAGGCAGGGACGGGTCGAGGACGGCGGCGCGACCACTGACTTCGAGCCGGAAGAAACCAAGCGCGGCATATCCCTAAGCGCGGCCGTCGCGCCCATCGAGTGGAAAGACAGCAAGATCAACCTGATCGACGTGCCCGGCTACTTCGACTTCATCGGCGAGATGATGGGCCCGCTGCGCGTAGCGGACGGCGTGTTGATCACGGTAGGCTCGGTGTCAGGCTTGGTGGTCGGCACGGAGAAGGCGTGGGACTTCGCGTCCAAGTACGGCGCGCCCAAGTGCTTCGTGATAAACCAGATGGACCGCGAGCACGCCTCGTTCCAGAAGATACTGGAGCGGCTGCGGGAGAAGTACGGCCCAGCGGTAGTGCCCGTGACGCTTCCCATCGGCGAAGGTCTGAGCTTCACCGGCGTGGTAAACGCGCTGGACGGCAAGGCGTATACCGGATCGGGCAAGGCGGTCAAGGAAGGCGCGGTTCCCGCGTACATGGCGGAACAGATAGCCTCCGCTAAGGAAGCGATCACCGAGGCCGCTGCCGGAGCCGACGAAGCCCTGATGGAGAAATACTTCGAGGAGGGCGAGCTTTCACCCGAGGAAACGGTAAAGGGACTACGCGCGGGCGTAGCGGACGGGACCGTCGTGCCGGTATGCTGCTGCGCCGGAGTAAGCGGCACGGGCGTTACGGCGGTGATGGATATCCTGTTATCGTTCATGCCAGGCCCGGCGGGTAAGGTTTCTAAAGGCGTCAACCCGAGGACCGGGGCCGAAGACTCGCGCGTGTGCGAGGCCGCCGCGCCGTTCTCCGCGCAGGTGTTCAAGACGATAGCCGACCCGTTCGTAGGCAAGCTCTCGCTGTTCAAGGTGCTTTCAGGCGCGCTGGGCACGGACACGCCGCTGTATAACGCGAACACCGACCGGGCTGAGAAGGCCGGGACGATATATATCCTGCGCGGCAAGAAGCAGATACCCGCCGAGAAAGCGCTGGCCGGGGATATATGCGCGTTGTCCAAGCTGCAGTATACGAACACCGGACATACCCTCTGCGACGCGGGTAAGCCGATCCAGTATCCCGATATAGAGTTCCCAGCGCCGTGTATCTCGATGGCCGTTTACGCCAAAAAGAGCGGCGAGGAGGATAAGGTGTTCACGGGGCTTAGCCGGCTGCAGGAGGAGGATCCGACGATCCGCATAGAGAAGAACGAGTCCACGCTAGAGACGCTGCTGTCCGGGTTGGGCGAGCTGCATTTGGAGGTCATATCGAGGAAGCTAAGCGCTAAATTCGGCGTGGAAGCGATACTGCAAGATCCGAAGATCCCGTATCGGGAAACGATCCGCAAGTCGGTGAAGGCGCAGGGACGGCACAAGAAGCAGACGGGCGGGCACGGTCAGTTCGGTGATGTGTGGATAGAGTTTCAGCCGATAGGGGATGGATCGACGGAGTTTGAGTTTGTAGATAAGGTGGTAGGCGGCGTAGTGCCGCGCAACTTCATACCGTCGGTAGAGAAGGGATTGAGGGAGAACCTGCCTAAAGGCGTGCTGGCTGGGTTCCCGATGGTCGGGCTTCGCGCGATACTGTATGATGGGTCGTATCATCCGGTTGATTCGTCAGAAATGGCGTTCAAGACGGCGGCGCGTATCGCTTACAAGAAGGGATGCATGGAGGCAAGTCCGGCGTTGCTGGAGCCTATATATCATGTTGAGGTGGAGATCCCCGACGAGTACATGGGCGATATTATAGGCGATATGAACCGTCGCCGGGGCCGGATACTGGGCATGAACCAGACCGCTGGGGCGCAGCAGGTTGTGGCCGAGGTGCCGCAGGCGGAGATGTTCAAGTACGCGACCGATCTGCGCTCGATGACTCAAGCCCGCGGGTCGTTCACGATGGCGTATGACCGCTACGAGGAAGCGCCGGGGAACATCGCTCAGAAGATCATCGACTCGGCCAAGAAGGATGAGGACGAGGACGAGTAAACCTGGAGGAACAATTTACCCTGGCCAAGTGGGTCCAGCGTCACGCTGGTCAGGGGGTCAAGGGGGGTGAAACCCCCTTGCGGGGTCTGGGGCAGAGCCCCAGCGTCTCCAGCCCCGCGCAAACCCCACGCAAACCCCACGCAAACCCCACGTAAAGGGCGAAGCCCACAAGGTTATTTATGCCCTGCGGGGCAGGGATTGAGAGACGACGACCGGGGGACGCGGGGCTTTGCCCCGCACCCCGCAAGGATGGATTGTTCCTCCATGCTTTAAATTTGTTATATAACGGGATAATGAGTTGAAGTTAAAAGGGAATTAACAATGACTAACCCTATTGAGCCTATGTCCGACTTCTTCGCCGCGCGGTTGTCCGTCTATGATGAGCACATGCTCACCGACATTGAGGAACTGCCGGAGGCATACGCGCTCGTGGCGCGTCTGGTTCCGCCGGACGCGCAAACCCTGCTCGACCTGGGCTGCGGCACGGGCTTGGAACTAGAGAGTATATTCGCCTTGCGCCCCGATATACGAGTGACAGGAATCGACCTTACACTGGCCATGCTTGACAGGCTTCGCGCGAAGTTCCCCGGCAAAGACGTCACTCTGATTTGCGGCAGTTACCTTGATCGCGATTTCGGCGAGGGGCTGTATGACGCGGCGGTTTCCGTAGAAACGATGCACCATTGGACTTACGCGCGGAAGTCCGCGCTGTACGCCGCCGTATACCAATCCCTGAAACCTGGCGGCAGGTACATTGAGTGCGACTATATGGTTAATACCCAAGCCGAGCAGGACCGGATGGCTGAGGAGGCGCGGCGGCTCCGCGCTAGCCAGGGCGTTCCGGAGGAAGCGTTCTATCATTGCGATACGCCACTGACCATTGACAATCAGGCCAAGCTGTTCCGCGAGGCTGGTTTCGTTAGTGTCGAGACGGTTTTTCGGCGTAACGGAACCGCCGTTATCGTGTGCGGCAAGCGGTAACCGCGCTTTCTAGCGCGTCTCCATCAAATTCTAACCCAATTCTCATGCTATCCTCCGCTTCCTCTCAAGCTGGAACCGCGCCTGCGCTGTATACTAATACTGTCGCGGGACGCTTAGTTACAAGAAACCGCCGAGGGCGGATGAGGAGGATCATGATGAACAAGGAACTATTTGAGAAGATCGAATACCTGCGGGCAAACGCCAACATCGGATACGAGGAAGCAGCCTCGCTGCTGGAGCGTTACGATGGCGACCTGACACGCGCTATGATCGAGCTGGAGCGCGGCAACCGCCTCTACACCAATCCTGGGCATGGCGGCGGTTTATGGGACAGCGTGTACACGCGCGGCAAGGATGGGCGCCGCGACTGGCGCAAGGACCGCAACCACGACGCGTGGTACCGTAAGCTGCTTCGGGCGAAACTGCAGATCACGCGCGACGGCGAGTCAGTTGCCGAAGTGCCGCTGGTTGTGCCGATCGCCACGGCGGTATTCGCGCCCTATCTGGCCCTCGCGGGCGCGGTCGTCGGTGGGATGGCGGGATATCGGGTGCGCGACCCGAGGAAACCCGCGAAGGACGGCGGTGAAACTTAACGGCTTCGGTATAAAAGATAGACAGCGCGGGGGAATTCATCCCCCGCGCTGTGTCCTCTGTTTGGTAAAGACGGCTAATTTAGGTGACTGTTTTCAAAGAAACCTGACAATCCCGTCTGTTCGTCGAACACCTGCGTATACCCTCCGTAAACGCCGATGACCGTCAAGGCGCGGCCGTCAGACTTGTAGAGCGCGAGGGCTTGCGCTTGCGCGTTTGGTTCGGCGAGCATCGGCACGCTAAGCCCGCTGCGCATCGTCTTTACTGGCCGCCTGTCCGCTACCTGTGTCTTATCCATTTGAATCAAATCGTTACGCATGTAGCCGTACACTGTTCCTCTGCCCGGTATGCCGACACACACAAACGCCCAGCTCGGAGCGCTGTACTCCTCAAACACCGTCACAGAAGCGCCGTTGTAAACTCTGCCCAATATTACTCCATCGTAACTAGGATGATCGCGTAAGTTCAACGCATACGACGGCCCTGGCGCTTTTACCGCCATAACCTTATGAGCCAATAGGCTTTCGTCGTCAGCAGGGATGAACCCTGTCTGCGCCGGATTCACGCTGTCGCCGGGGAAACGCACATGCCACCAGCGTTGTCCCGTTCCAGCTCCAACCCCTAGCACTTCTATAGGTTGTATAGCGCTGTAACGACCGATGATGGCGGCGGTGTCGGACGGCTGGCCGTACAGTGGCCAGTTGTCAAGCGGCCTGATAAACGACGGCTGCATATAAGTATTTTCCGGAACTTTACCGCGATTCGTATCTGTGAACGTGTAAATATACTGCCGCTGCATGTATCCATACTGTATCCCCTCGCCTTCACCGACGGAGACACGCGCCCATACCTCGTTCAAGTAAGACAGTACGCGCACCTTCACGCCGACATAGTACAGTCCCAGTGAGCGCGATGCCAGCGAGGGCGACTCACGCAGGTTCAGCCGTCCGCCGTTGGTCGTGGCGACATACCCACCTTCGATGCCTGGCTCAACCGGATCAACCGGTAGAACCGGCGCGACGGGATCGGGCGTATCCATCTTCAGGTATGCGCTCATCATGTAGCCCGTGCGGTTGTCGCGGAGCACGCGCACGAGTGACCACTCGCCCAGCGCGCCCCAGACCTCCACGCGCTCACTGTTGCGGTACTGCGCCAGCGACGCCGCGCCCACGCTGGGCAGCGCGCGCAGGTTCAGGTAGTCAGACGCCCTGGGGTTACTGACCGCGCCAGTCCTGACATACGAGCCTACGGGTAAGCTGACCGCGCCCTCCGCCGACGCGGTCTTAACGCTGAACGCGGCGGCCAGCAGCATCGCCGCAAGCGCGAGGGCGGTTATCCTAAGCGAAAGGTTACCGCGCAACCTATGTTCCATCTGGACCTCCTTCTCCGCCAATCGGGTTATATTGGGATTGCCCCACACCAATAAGACGTACTACGGAGGGTTTATATTCCATTGGGCTAATAGCTTGACATGGCGCGTGGAATATGGTTAATACTTGGTGGGGATTTATTGGATTCTGGAGGCGGATGGCTTGGACAGGCCGGATATATTTGATTGCGCGATTATTGGGGGCGGCGTGACCGGATGCGCGGCGGCGCGGCTGCTGTCGAAGTATGGCTTAAGCCTCGCGCTGGTGGAGGCTGCCGAGGATGTGTCGATGGGCGCGTCACGCGCGAACAGCGGTATCGTCCACGCGGGTTACGACGCGGCGCCGGGCAGCGCGATGGCGCGGCTGAACGCGCGCGGCAACGCCATGTTTGACCAATGGTGCGGCGAGCTGGGCGTTCCGCTGGTACGCTGCGGGTCGCTGGCGCTGGCGTTCGACGAGACGGATCAACGTTCATTGGAAGAGCTGTACGAATCCGGCCTGGCCAACGGCGTGCCGGGCATGGAGTTGGTCAGCGGCGGTGAGGCCCGCGCGTTGGAGCCGCTCGTCAACCCGGACGTGATACAGGCGTTGTGGGCGCCGACGGCTGGCATAACCAGCCCGTACCAGCTGACGATAGGGTGCTGGGAGAACGCCCGCGCGAACGGCCTTGCCACGTTCTTCGACACGCGCGTGGCCAGCGTCGAGCGCGGCGACGGCCATTTCATCTTGAACGCGGACAGCGGCTCGAGCGTCCGCGCCCGGTATGTGGTCAACGCTGCCGGATTGTACGCGGACGAGGTCGCGCGGCTGTTCGGCGACCAGTCGTTCTCGATCAAGCCGCGCAAGGGCGAATACATACTGCTGGATAAGGATGGTTCGGCCCCGAAGCGCGTGCTGTTCCAGGCCCCGTCCGTGATGGGCAAGGGCGTGCTCGTCAGCCCGACCGCCGACGGCAACGCGTTCGCCGGACCAACCGCGCTGGACCAGACGGATAAGTCCGACACGTCCACGACGGGGGAAGGCGCGGCTGAACTGCGCCGGCTCGCGCTGCGTTCGGCGCCGGGACTGAACCTCCGCGCCGCTATAACGGCGTTCTCGGGGCTGCGGGCCGTCGGCTCGACGGGCGACTTCATCATCAGGGCCAGCGGCATAGAACCGCGGCTGATCCACGCGGCGGGCATCGCCTCGCCCGGCTTGACCAGCGCGCCAGCCATCGCGGAAGAGATAGTCAACATACTGGCAAACCAGGGCTTGCGGCTCAAGGCGAAACCGGACTGGAACCCGATCCGCGAGCCCATCGAGCGGTTCGCCGGGATGACGCGCGAACGCCAGGCGGAGGTAATAGCCAGCGACCCGCGCTGGGGCCATGTGGTCTGCCGCTGCGAGACCGTCACCGAGGGTGAGATAGTCGAGGCGATACGGCGCGGCGCGAGGTCGCTGGACGGCGTGAAGCGGCGCGTCCGGGCCGGTATGGGCCGATGTCAGGGAGGATTCTGCGCCCCGCGCGTAATGGAGACACTCGCGCGGGAACGAGGCGTGTCTATGGATAGCATTACTAAATTCGGCGGCGGCTCACGGATGCTGGTCGGTCCGATACGCGAGTCCGTTGGCGGACGCGCCGTTGAAGGGGAGGCGCGGGCATGACGGGTATTCGAGCGACGGATGTCGCGGTAATAGGCGCGGGTCCGGCAGGTCTGGCGGCGGCTGTCGCGGCGGTGGATAAGGGCGCGAACGTGCTGCTGCTGGAGAGGGACGCGCGGCCCGGCGGGATATTACAGCAATGCGTCCATAACGGGTTTGGCCTGCATTACTTCGGTGAGGAACTGACCGGGCCGGAGTACGCGGCCAGGTTCGCGGGCGAGGCGGCAAGACGCGCCGACCGCGTGTCGTTCCTGCCGGACACGATGGCGCTGTCGCTGGACAGCGATAGGACGATAACGGCAGTAAGCCCGCGCGAAGGCCCGCTGACGATAAAACCCGGCGCGGTCGTGCTGGCAATGGGATGCCGCGAGCGAGCGCGCGGCGCGTTGGGGATAGCAGGCACGCGCCCGGCGGGGGTATATACTGCTGGAGCGGCGCAGCGTCTGGTCAATCTGGACGGGTACCTGCCCGGCAGACGCGTGGTCATACTGGGATCCGGGGATATCGGGTTGATCATGGCGAGACGCCTCACATGGGAAGGCGCGAAGGTGCTGATGGTGTGCGAGTTGATGCCGTATTCAAGCGGGTTGAATAGGAATATCGTGCAATGTTTGAGGGATTACGACATACCGTTATACTTTAATACGACAGTGTCGCGGGTGCATGGGTCCGAGCGCGTCGAGGCGGTGACGGTAGTGAAAGTGGATGGGAAGCGGCAAGCGATACCTGGGACAGAGCGGGTGGTTGAGTGCGATACGCTGCTGCTGTCAGTAGGGTTGATGCCGGAGAATGAGTTGACGCGCATGGCGGGGATACAGTTGGATCCAGTGACGGGAGGCGCGGTAGTCGACGAGCGAAGGCAGACGAGTCTGCCAGGAGTGTTCGCGTGCGGGAATGTGCTGCAAGTGCATGACCTGGTGGATCACGTCAGCCGAGAGGCGGAGATCGCGGGAAGGTACGCCGCTGGGTACGCGAAGGCCGGGACGCTGCCCATGCCGAAGTTGAGCGTGAGTGCGGAAGGGTTTACAAGGTATGTGGTGCCGCAGCGGATCAGCGCGGAGCCGGAAGGGATGGTAGACCTGTACTTTAGGGTAGGCGACGCGGTTAAACCCGCGCGTCTGACCGTGAGGACCGCGGATGGGAAGACGATATTAACGAGGCGTAAGAAAGCGATGACCCCAGGCGAGATGGAGCATGTGAAGGTGGATGTGTCGAAACTGACAGGCGATGTGGTTGTGGTGACGGAGGCGGTAGGGAATGTCTGATAGTATAACGATGGGTGGGGGAAAGCGCGAGTTCATTTGTATAGTGTGCCCGGTAGGTTGCCCGC
Source organism: Oscillospiraceae bacterium (assembly GCA_031270865.1). GTDB lineage: Bacteria > Bacillota > Clostridia > Christensenellales > Aristaeellaceae > BNUH01. The sequence goes on along the minus strand of JAISWI010000019.1, from coordinate 37,280 downwards.
TGAAGGCGGAGGGTGATGGCGACGCGGTTAAGGTGACAGGCAACGCGTGCCCGAGGGGGGCGGTGTACGGTCGGCAGGAGTATCTGCGGCCAATGCGGGTGGTTACCTCGAACGCGGCGGTGCAAGGCGGCGATAGGCCGCTGGTGTCGGTGAAGACGAGCGGCGAGATTGAGAAGGCAAGGATACCGGACGCGCTGGCTAGGATACGCGGACTTATAGTGTCCGCGCCTGTTGAGATTGGCCAGATCCTGATCGATGACCTGGCGGGCGCGCCGCTTGTCGCGACGGCGGCGGTTGGCAAGGTATAAACCTTGAGGAACAACCTACCCTGGCCACGAGGGTCCAGCGTGACGCTGGACCCTCGTGGCCAGGGTGGGTTGTTCCTCCAGGTACTTACTTATCCCGCCAGTCCTGTGTTCGAGGGGTTTTCCCTTCGCTCCTTGGTATACTCCCCGACGGCACCAACCTAATCTCAGCGTGGATACCCAGCATCGAATCCACCGACGCCTCTACCTCATCATGTATCCGCTCTATACCCCTCACCTCATCGCTGGGCAGCGACGGCGCCAACTCAACGCGCACCTCCAGCGTGTCCAAATTCCGCTCCCGCCTAACCACCAACAGATACTGCGGCTCAATCCCCGCAATCCCGGCCAGCGCGGTCTCTACCTGTGACGGGAACACATTCACTCCCCGTATGATCAACATATCATCCGTGCGCCCTGTCAGCTTCTTCATACGCACATGCGTGCGCCCGCACGGGCACGGCGTGTCGTCCAAAACGGTCAGGTCATGCGTCCGATACCTTATTAGCGGCATACCCTCCTTAGTAATCGTCGTGAAAACGATTTCCCCTCTCGTACTATTTGCCAGCTGCTCCCCCGTATCCGGATCAATGATCTCCGGTAAAAAGTGATCCTCCCATATATGCATGCCCTTCTGTTCCCCGCACTCTATCGATACCCCTGGCCCCATAACCTCGCTCAACCCATAAACATCGTGCGCGTGTATACCCAACAGCCCCTCCACATGCTTACGCTGCACCTCAGTCCACGGCTCCGCGCCAAAAACCCCTGCCCTTAGCTTAAACCTTGAAAGCGGTATCCCGGCCTCTCGTATCGCCTCGCCCAGCACTATCGCGTATGTCGGCGTACAAGCAAGCGCGTTCACTCCAAAATCCTCCAGCAGCATGATCTGCCTTCGCGTATTCCCTACCGACGCTGGCACAACCGACGCGCCTATCCGTTCCGCGCCGTAATGCGCTCCCAACCCTCCGGTAAACAGCCCATACCCATATGAAACCTGTACAATATCCTTGTTAGTAACCCCGGCGCACGCCATTGCCCGCGCCATCAGCTCACCCCACACATCCACATCGTACGCGGTATAACCAGAAACAGTGGGCTTGCCCGTCGTGCCGCTGGAGGCGTGTATGCGCGTAATCTTATCCTGCGGCGCGGCGAACAGCCCGAACGGATAGTTGTCGCGCAGGTCGGACTTGTTGGTAAACGGCAGCTTGGGCAAGTCGCCCACGCCGTGGATATCGCAAGGCGATATGCCCGCTTCCCGCATCTTCGCGCGGTAGAACGGCACCTTTTCATACACAAGCGCTACAACGTCGCGCAGGCGCTTGTCCTGCAGATCGCGCAGCTCACCGCGCGGCATGGTCTCGGCGGCATGGTCGAACATGTATTGATCCAAATGTCAGCACCCTTTCATCTGTTACAAACCGCTTCCCACGGAATAAGCTTCACGGAACACGGCCAGGTTAGATTCCAGCGTCCGGGGCGGCACAGTGTCGGCGACCGCGCCTTCCCAGACGGACAGCGCGAAAAACTCGCCCGGTTTGACAGGACGCGCGGCCAACGCGCCCAGCAGCGCGAGGTTGACGGCCTTCGGCGCGTTAAGCCGCTCCGCTAACGCCTGCGCGTCGAACGCGACGACCCGCCTTCCGGGTGATCCGGCCAGCGAATCCATCACGCCGTCGGGATACTTCGCGGCCCCGGTCAGCACGGACATTGGCGGTATCGGGCGCGTGTTCGTTATGACCAGCCCGCCTTCCGGATTGAGGTACGGCAGCGCTCGCAAGGCTTCCAGCGGCTCGAACGCCAACACCGCGTCCGCCTCGCCCTCCGCGACCAATGGCGAGCGTATCGGGCCGCCGCCGTGCCCGCCTATCCTCACGTGGGTTATCACGCTACCGCCGCGCTGCGCCATACCGTGTATCTCGCTGACCTTCACGTCGCGGCCCAACCGCAACGCCAACGCGCCCAACACCCGGCTGGCCAGCAGCGCCCCTTGCCCTCCCACGCCGACTATTATTATATTGGTAATCATACGCTCACCGCCTCCGCGCCGCGGATGGCGTGGAACGGGCACACGCGCGGGCACAACCCGCACCCCACGCACTGCGCCGGATCGACTGAAACCACGCCGCCGCCATCCTTCGACAACGCTGGACAGCCTAGCCTCATACACGCGCCGCACTTGCGGCAGCCTTCTATCGTGACGGACGGACCGCGCTTCCTAATGAGCAACGCGCATGGCCTTCGCGCGATTATCACCGACACGCCCCGGACCGCTGTTTCCTCGGCGAGCGTGGCGTCCAGCTCATCCAAATCAAACGGGTCGAGCGTACGGACGCGCGTCACGCCCAACGCGCGGCAGATCGCCTCCAGGTCGACGGCTGGCGCGGGTTTATTGTGGATGTCGAACCCGCTGGCCGGGTTATGCTGGTGTCCTGTCATGCCGGTGATGCGGTTGTCAAGTATCAATAATGTCAGTGACGCGCTGTTGTACGACGCGTCCAACAGCGCGGTCATGCCGCTGTGCATGAATGTCGAATCGCCTATGACCGCGACGGTTCCGCTCGCGAACTTGTCTCCACGGGCCTTATGCAATCCAGCCGCCATGCCGACCGACGCGCCCATACAAAGGCATGTATCCATCGCGGCGTGCGGCGGAAGCATGCCCAGCGTGTAACAGCCGATGTCGCCGCAGACGGTATACTTGCGCCTGGCCAGCGTATAGAACACCGCGCGATGGGGACACCCAGCGCACATGGCCGGCGGCCGGGCGGGAGGCTCGGCGGCGGTCTGGATGGCGGCTGGCTTGATCCCCGTTACGTCCGCGAACGCCTCGCGAACCTTGTTGACGGATAGCTCACCCTGCCGGCCCGTGCGGTCCTTGCCGGAACATCGGATCCCCAACGCGCGGACGGTGTCCTCGATGAACGGTTCCAGTTCCTCGACGACGTACAGGCTGTCCACCATCCCGGCAAACTCGGCAACCGCGCGTTCGGGCAGCGGGTTGACCAGGTTCAGTTTGAGCACGGACGCCTCCGGCATGGCCTCTTTGACGTATTGGTATGCCGTGCCGGAGCATATCACTCCGACGGACCGGCCGATACCCTCTATCGAGTAAGCCCATTCTGCGTTACCCGCGTCCTCGCGCATCCGGCGTTCGCGGTCCTCGACGAACACATGCCGCGCCCTCGCCGGGCCGGGCAGCATGACATACTTCGCCGGGCTGCGCTTCCATTCCGGCGTTTCATGTTCGACGCGCCCCCCCGTCCTGACCAGGCTTCGCGCGTGGGCGACGCGGGTGCATACGCCTATCATTACCGGGGTGTCGTACCGTTCCGACAGTTCGAACGCCAGCTTGGTGAACGTGAGGCATTCCTCCGCGTCGGCGGGGATGAGCATCGGCAGGTGAGCAGAGCGGGCGTAGAAGCGGCTGTCCTGCTCGTTCTGGGATGAGTGCGCGCCGGGATCGTCCGCCACCACTACGGTCAGGCCGGCGTTGACGCCGGTGTATGCCAAAGTGAACAGCGGGTCGGCGGCGACGTTGAGTCCCACGTGCTTCATGCAGGTGAGGGTCCGCGCCCCGCCGACAGCCGCGCCCGCCGCTATCTCCATGGCTACCTTCTCGTTGACGGACCACTCGGTATCCATCTCGGGGTAGGACGCGGCGGCCTCGGTGATCTCGGTGGACGGTGTTCCGGGGTAACTGGCGACGACGCGGCACCCGGCTTCCCACGCGCCTCGGGCGACGGCCTCGTTGCCCAGCAGCAGTCGTATGTCAGGCATAGCGGCGCGTCCTCACGCCTTCCCCGCGCTGCCGAACAGTCCTATCTTCTCCCTGACGGTGGCCTTTATCGCCTCCGTGCCCGGAGCGAGCAGCTTGCGCGGGTCGAATCCCTTGCCCTGCAGGTCCTTGCCCGCCTCGATGTAAGCGCGTGTGGCGGCCTGGAACGAGAGCTGGCACTCGGTGTTAACGTTGATCTTGGCCACGCCCAGCGATATCGCCTTGCGGATCATGTCCTGCGGGATGCCCGTGCCTCCGTGCAGGACTAACGGAACGCTGCCGGTCGCCTTGTGGATATTATCCAACGCGCCGAAGTCCAGGCCCTTCCAGTTTGCGGGGTACTTGCCGTGGATGTTGCCGATTCCGGCGGCCAGCATCGTCACGCCCAGTTCCGCGATCCTGCGGCATTCGTCGGGGTCCGCGACCTCGCCCATGCCGACCACGCCGTCCTCCTCGCCGCCGATGGAGCCGACCTCGGCCTCCAGGGATAATCCCCTCTCCGCGCACAGTTTGACCAGCGCGGCGGTCTTTTCGATGTTCTCATCCAGCGGCAGGTGTGAGCCGTCGAACATGATTGACGTGAACCCAGCCTCGACGCACTTCAGGCACGCGTCGTAAGAGCCGTGGTCCAGGTGGAGCGCGACGGGGACTGCTATCCCCAGCGAGTCGGCCATGGCCTTGGACATGGCGGCCACGGTCTTATACCCGCACATGTACTTGCCCGCGCCCTCGGATACCCCCAGTATCACCGGGGCGTCCAGTTCCTGCGCGGTGGTGAGGACGGCCTTCGTCCATTCCAGGTTGTTGATGTTGAACTGGCCGACGGCGTAACCCTCGGCTGCCGCTTTGATGAGCATGTCCTTCGCGTTTACAAGCATAACGTAGTCCTCCTAGTAAATATTATGTGGACGTGGCGGGTTAGGCTTCGCCCCTCTGCCGCTGAGGTGACATCTCCCCCTAAAGAGGCGGCAGGGGGAGATAACACCCCCCGTTCCAGTCCTCCCTAAAGGGGTGGCAAGGGGGAGATAACACCTCCCGTCCCAGTCCTCCCTAAAGGGGCGGCAAAGGAAAGATAGCCCCAGCGTTCCAATCCCCCTTGCCGCCCCCTTAGGGGGAGATGCCGTCGCGGTGACAGAGGGGACGCGCCCTGATCCACCGCAGGGGCAGAAGGGGCGGATTCAACCCCTCGCCCCGCGCAGGACCTCCAGCGCGGCGGCGGCCTCAGCCTCGAAATCCTTGCACGAACCCTCGACGCTCACCCGCGCGTTGTAACCCGCTGCCTTCAGCGCGGCGAACAGCCCCGCGTAGTCCGTGCCGTCGCCCGCCGACGGAAACGCGCGGGTGACGTTCTCCGCCGTGTGGACGTGGAGAAGCCTGTCCTTCGCCTCGATAAAGGCGGTGTACGGTTCGCCCTCGGCGTACATATGGTATGTGTCGCCCAACGCGCCAACGTTAGGCTCGTTGACCGCCGCCGCCAGCGCCGCGCCTTCCCGGACCGTGTGGATGATGTTGGTCTCACGCTTGCTAAGCGGCTCGACAGCGATGGTTATACCAACCCCCCGCGCCACGGACGCGGCCAGCTTCAGGTACGCGGTCAGCTGTGTCCACGCGTCGTAGGCCGCGTAACGCTCGGGGACATGCCTGGCCGCGCCGCTGCCGAACACGATTACCCGGCAACCCATCTCAGCCGCGCGGGGTATCGCCTTGTCCAGGTATTCCCTGACCGGGGCGAGGTCGGCGTCCGGCCCGGTCAGACGGTACGCGCCAGGGACCATCACGTTGAACGCCTCCGCCCTAATCCCCGCGTCGGACAGCCTGTCCTTAGCCGCCGCGTACTCCGCGTCCGTCATTGCCGCCGTCGCGGACAGGTTCAGCTCGATGTAGTCGTAGCCGACGCGCTTGGCGGCCCCAGCCTTGTCGGGGGACGCGCAGATGCCTATGCTGATCATACTGTCACCTCTGTTTCTCCAGGTTCATGAACCGGGTGTATTGGCCTAACCACGCCAGTTTAACCACGCCTAACGCGCCGTTGCGCTGTTTGCCGACTATCACCTCGGCGATGTTCTTGTCCTCGGTATCGGGGTTGTAATACTCCTCCCTGTGCAGGAACATCACCACGTCCGCGTCCTGCTCGATGGAGCCGGAATCGCGCAGGTCGCTTAACATGGGACGCTTGTTCTCCCGGGAGGCGTTCGCGCGGGACAGCTGGGCGCACGCCACCAGCGGCACGCGCAGTTCCTGGGCTATCCCCTTCAACGCGCGTGATATCGCGCTGACCTCCACCTGGCGGTTCTCAGATCTCCTGTCCGCTCCCATCAGCTGGAGGTAGTCCACCATCACCACGTCAAGGCCCTTCTCGATCTTGAGCCTGCGGCAGCGCGAACGCAGCTGCGTGGGGGTCAGGCCCGAGGTGTCGTCTATGTAGATGTTGGAGGATGCCAGCACCCCAAGCGCGGAGGACAGCCTTTCCCAATCGTCGTCCCTGATCGCGCCATTACGCAGCGACTGCAGGTCGACATGCGCCTGGGAGCACAGCATGCGCATGGCGATCTGTTCGCGCGGCATCTCCAGCGAGAACACCGCCGCGATCTTCCCGGCGCGAAGCGCGGCGTTCTCGACAATATTCATCGCGATGCTGGTCTTGCCCATCGACGGTCGGGCGCCCATGATGACCAGCTCGCCCGGGTGCAGTCCGGTCAGCAGGGTATCAAGGTCGGTAAAGCCCGTCGGCACGCCGTCCAGCTGGCCCTTTAGCGTGGCGAGTTTCTCAATATACTCGTACGTGCGCGAGAGTATCGTCCTGATATGCTCCAGCGTCTCGCTGCCCGACGCCTTCATGGAAATGTCGAATATCGCCCGTTCCGCCATCTGCAGCAGCTCATCCACCGGCATGGACTGCGCGTAAGCCGCCGCGATGACCACGTCCGCCGCCTGTATCAACGCGCGCAGTACGTATTGCTCGTCGACGATCTTTATATACGCGCGGGCGTTCGCGGTTGTGGGGACATACTGGCTTAGCGCGACCAGCGCGGCCAGGCCGCCCACGCCTTCCAGCGTGCCGCGCTTAGCTAGTTCCGCGTCCAGCGTCACCAGGTCGACGGGGCGGTCGGCGGCATTCAGCGCGGCCATCGCGCTGAATATCTCCTTATGGGGAGGATGGTAGAACGCTTCCGGGCGCAGCAACTCCATGCCTAGGGTCAACGCCTCGCGATCCAGCATCATCGCGCCCAGCGTTGACTTTTCGGCGTCCTGGTTATTCGGCGGGACGCGCCCGAAGCCCTCCATTACGCCTTGGCCGCCACCTTGACTATCATGTTGGCCTCGACCCCGGCGTAAAGCCAGACCGTGACCGGGTATTCGCCCAGGGCGCGGATGGGTTCGGGCAGCTCGACGCGGCGTTTCTCAATGTTAACGTGGTACTGCGCGTTGAGCGCCTCCGCGATCTCCTGAGCGGTGACCGAGCCGTAGAGACGGTCGCTCTCGCCGTGGCGGGCGGCGACGACGATCGCGCCCTTGTTGAGTTTGCGGGCCAGTTCCTCCGCGTCCTGCTTACGCTTTACCTCGCGGTGCTGTTCCGCGGACTTGGCGCGTTGGATAGCGTTGAGCGCGTCGGGCGTGGCCTCACGCGCCAGCTTGCGGGGCAGCAGGAAGTTGCGGGCGTAACCGTCCGACACCGCCGCTATCTGGTCCTTCTTGCCCGTGCCTGGCACGTCCTCCAGGAATATAACTTTCATAGGGATCCTCCTTTTGCCGCGCTGTCTTCCCCGCCTTCGGGCTTCGCGGTCCGGCGCGTGTGCCGGAGCGAGACGACCAATCCCAGTATAGTAAGGAATATGCCGAGTATGGCAAAGCATACCACGATCAACGCCCGGCGCGTGATAAGCGGCAAGCCGTGCCTGCCAAGCCTGGACTCAAGCGCCGCCGCGCCCTGAATCTGCAATCCGGTCTGCGCCGCCGCGACTGCCAGCGATGAGGCCATCTCGAACGCGCCGCCTGACAGCAGGTTGAGCGCGAACAAGACCAGCGCTACCGACATGAATATCCCGGCGGGTCCCCTGAAGGGTATGCGCCACTTCGCGAATGGGGGAGCGCCGTTCGGGCTGCCGTCGGGCGAGACAGCCGCGCACAGCGTCGCGCCCAGCACCGAGCCGGATATGAACGCGGTGGGCAGGTATGACTGGGCAAGTGCGCCCAGCGTGGAGATCAGGCTGTTGATTAGCTCGCCGCGCTGTGACGGGGCGATCCATACCCCGCTGCCGAATTGCAGCGCGAACGGCTCGCTCCCTATCCGCGCCAGCCCGAACCGATACGCCTCCAGCAGCGTCGCCCCGGCTTGCGAGGATGTGTTAAGCCACCGCTCCAGCGCGGCCAGCGCGTACGTGACGGGGCTGTCGCCCAGCCGTGCCCACACCAGCCGGAATGCCAGCATCGCGCTTCCCAGCAGGCACGCGAGGCATCCCACCCACGTGGTAGAGAACGGCAAGCGCCGCCTCGCGCATACATAGCGGAACACGATTGCGGGCAACAATACCAGCGGGGCGCATCCCGCTGTCCAGGCCGGCGTGGAGTACGCGATCGCCGCTGAAAGCGCGGCCGTTCCCAGCGCGGCGGCGGCGGCCCCGCCACGCCTCGCCCCCCAAAGCAGCAGAGCGGGCATTACCAGCGCCATGGTCGGCAGCGCGAGCGCGGGCGCGAAGCTCCAGCCCAGCCACGCGGTTACAGAGGCGACCGCCGCCGCCGTGATCCAGCCCGCCGCGCCCCGTGGCGTCAGCCAGTTTTGGGGGATCGGCTGGCTTCCCGGCGGGGAATCCAGCGCGCGCAGGTCTCGGGCGTCTTCCTCATTCATAATAAATCCTCATACCGACAGCATCCGCGCCCCGATAACCCACAGCGCGGCGGCAAACGCCAGCGTTACCGCGCCGCTGGCGAAGAACATCACGGCGAACTTCACGGGCAGTTTCCCGCGCCGCTTGACCGCGTAGACCATTTGGGCGACGCCCAGCGGCAGCAGCGGCAGGACTATCAGCGTCAGCTTGGCCAGGTCACTCACGCGGCGTGATATGCAGCAGGGCCTTAAGCCCGTCCAGGTCCTCCACAGTGTCCATGCGCAGGTCCAGGCCCAGGAACTCCTCCACGCGGATGATCTGCCCGTCGAGGTAATCCCGCGCTTGCTGGCGCAGCGTCGCCGCGTCCATAGGAGAGAGCGGACAGGCCAGCAGGCGCATCGATCCGGCGCGTAGCCCGCTTAACGTATAGGCGACGCCCCCGGTATCGCGCTGGAGGAACTTGCGCAGGGCCATCGTCAGCCGCGCCCTGCCGTAACGCCAGACCTCGCGCAGGTATTCCTCGCCGTTCTCCATGCGCAGCGTGGCAAGCAAGCACGGCGCGTCGGCGGCGGCGGGCAAGCCCAGCAGGTTCAGGCGGTTGCGCATGACGCTCTGGGAGTGCATCAGCCCGTCGAGCAGGGTTTGGAAGAATGTCTCGCGCAGCATGGGCGACCGCTCGCTGGCGGCTGACGCGGACCGCGCCTCTATCATCCGCGACATGCGCTCCAGCACGGCGGCCAGCGCGTCCGGATCGGAGACAGGCTCCAGGAAGAACATGCTCATTCCGTGGAGGCGGTCGTACAGCGCGGCGCTCTCCCCGGGCGGCACGTCCACGCTTACCGCGTGCACGGCGCGGCTAGTCAGGGCGGTCAGCGCGTCCGCCGCGCTTGTGAACAGCAGGGGCCGGGTGTACCCCAGATCCTCCCAACGCTCGAAACGCTCGAAGTTGGCTAGCACCCTTGGTTGATCCGTTACCAGCATGACGGTGTACATAGGCGCCTCCCTGGCGGCGCTTGTCCACGCCGTCCACTCCTATTATAGCCCCCATTGCCGATAAAAAACAAGACTCGCGGCAGGTTCCCGCCGCGAGTTTACAAGATTGCCTTAAAAGCGCCGGATCGGTCCTTACGCCTTCTGTCTTTGGAACACCAGAACGGGCTTTCCAGCCTGAACGGTCTTCATGCTGGGGTTGATCCTCTGGATGGAGTCCTGCGTGACCCTGTACTTCCGCGCGAGGTCCCAGAGCGTGTCGCCTTGGCCGGGATAGACTATCACGATGCCGCCCTTGCTCACGGGCACGGCCTGCGCCGAGACGTCGGTTGGCAGGGACGCGCTGCCCAGCTCGTAGCCGTCCGCGTCCATGCACATCCTGTAGGATAATTCCACGCGGTCCGCCGTGATCGCCGCGGCCTCGACCTCCTGCGCGTCCACGCTGATCCACGCGTTAGCGGGCAGCGCGCCCTGGAACAGCGCCTCGAAGGGCGTATCCGCGCTGGCGGAGACGGGCGCGTCGCCGCCGAACGGCAGGTAGACGACGGTTGAGTGGAGCACCCCGGTCACGCGCTGGCGGTCGCCCAACGCGCTGGATTCGGCCACGATGGGGTTGATGTAAGCCGCGAGCACGCTGCGCACGGGCGACGCGTCGTCGGGCAGCTCAAACATCAGCTTGCCGGACTGGACCGACTGCGCCGCGACCTCACGCGCCACTGGCGAGACGGATTCGCGCGTGAGCTGGACCATGTCGCCGGACAATGTATACGCGTCGGCCAGCGTCTCGACTGTATCCTCACGGCTGGCGGAGGCGGCGGTCTGGATCAATCCTTCCGCGCGGAGCACCCTTGCGCCCTCGCCCGCGTCCACGCTGGATACCGCGATGTCCTTCAGCCCGACGCGGACGTTGACCTCCTCGCCGTCCGTGGCGGCGATGGCCATGCTCACGTCGAAGGGTATCGTGTGGTGGGTGATGGTCAGGGGCTTGTCGGGCAGCGCGGAGACGTGGTACGCGTCGATGGACAGGTCGCCGCCGACCTCGACGCTGCCGTTGGTGGAGAGCACCTTGCGGACATATGGGTAAGCGCGGGCGTACAGCGTCTCGGATATCCCGGCGGAGGCTGGCAGGTCGAACTCCTCGCGCAGCATGGTAGTTGAGGCGGCCTCGCCCACATGCCGGGTCAGCGTCACGGAGACTGCCTTGCTCTCCAGCCCGGGCAGCGCGTTCACGCCGGAGACGACGGCCAGCGGGGTATGCATCAGCGCCCGGGCGTTGATGGCCAGCGCGGCGTGAAGCAGCAGCCGCCCCGACACCGCCTGGCTGCGGGCCTCCAGCACGCCGCCGGACGCTGCCAGCCGCGCGTGGGTATCAACGCCGGGCAGGGGCATCTGGTGGGTGAACGCGCTGGACGCCTCAAGCGCGCGGGGCTTGGCGTCGCCCTGGGTGTAGAGTATCTGGAATACCACCGTGCCGTTTACAGCGATGCGGTCGGTGAGTATCTGGGTGTCGTCGATCGTGAGCCGCGCGTCCGTGTGGAGGATGTGGGCCTCGTCCCGGATCCCGCCCGGCAAGGCGACCTCGCCCTCGACGACGGTTTGCTCATTCGCCTCGCTGATCAGGCGCTCGAATGCCACATTGTTGCGAACGATCTGCATATCCATTAGGTTGAATTCCTCCCCACGCCGCGCATGCGGGGCTGTGTCGGCCTTGCGGCCGGTTCGCCCCATGCGGGTAACTACGGGGAACCTTATGCGCGGCAGGGCGGGGATATGCGCGGATGTGTGGTTGGGAGAGGATTCCTCTGTTGTGGGATTTGGTAACAGTCCCCACGTCGCTGGCTTGGCCTCGCCCCCTCTGCCGCCGAAGCGACAGGGGGGGACTGTTCTTCCGCATACTTATAATGAGCGAGGGGGCGTTGGCGGTCTGCGGAAAAGGGGCTTGCGCTTTGGGCTGGGGGTGGATGCCAGGGGTTGTTGAGCACGGGCGATATTATGAACTACCTTTTTCGTGTTTGGATGATCTTTGCCCAACCGTTTTTCCAAGATTGCCAACGCCCTCTGATATAATTCCAATGCTTTCGAGTAGTCGCCTAGTTTTTCATAAGTAAAACCCATGTTATTATAGGATGAGGCAGTGTCCGTGTGCTCAGGCCCCAAGGCCTTCACACGGATGGTTAAAGCCTTCTCATACCACTCCAGCGCGAGGTCATAGAGGCCATCGCTACGGCACCCAATACCAATCTTAGAATAGCAGTTAGCAGTCTCTACCTCGTCAACGCTTGATCCGCTGTATGAACGATGATAACTTAGGGATGCCTCCAAATGTGGTAATAGCGCGTGAAATGTATCGAAGTGCTCACGCCTGAATAGTTTATCCGGAAGCGCGTTGTCGAGAATCCGTATAACCGCGTCAATATACGTGCTGTCGTCTCTAAGGTCATCCCTTGTCACTTCCTGCGCTAGCGGATGCATGGAGTATAGCCCTTCCTTCCCATCATGTTTGATGAAAGAATACTTCGTCAGCTCCGCGACGAAAGCGTAGAGGTGTATTTCATCGCGACAACCACCCGCCAGCGGATCGGGCAGTTTATCGGCGTGGTCAAGGATGATTTTCAGCGATATATCGTTATGCGACATGTATGATAGAAGGTTCAGCAGCTGCCGCGCGGCTACGCTCAACTTATTCATGCTGATCTGCCATGTTGTCGTTACTACGGCATTATAATCAATGGGTTTGCCTTCATCTAGTAGTTTTAGGCCGTAGCTCCCGAGCAATTCATAGTATTTGGCATACGATATATTGTTCTCAATCATATAGGACGCGGCTTGCTCCAGCGCGAGCGGCAGTCGTCCCAACCTTTCGATCAAATCCCGCGCGGATTGATTGGGTTCGACTTTTGCGCGTTTCGTTAAAAATTCCACGGCGGATTCTACATCCAACGGGTCGAGGTCTATCTGACGCGCTGCCCTCCCTTTGAACAGGCGGCCGTTGCGCGTGGTAACTATGACACTACCCCGCCCGCTAGGGGGCAGGTACTCCTGAATGTCTTCCAGTTTGTCGACGTTGTCGAATATTATCAACCAGGAGGTTGTTTTCCGGCACCAATCGTTCAAGCAGCTGACGATGTTTTTCTCAGTTAGGTCCTGTGTTACGCCCGCGGCTTTGAGAAAATCGGCAATATCGTCAAACAGCCTTGCGGCGTCCACCCACCAGATGCCGCCCTTGTGCTTCGAGCCGTACCTATGCGCGTACTCCAGCGCGAACGAGGTCTTGCCCATCCCGCCCAGAGCGCTTATAACCTGAATGAGAGGCGTGTCCGACTGTTGCTTAAAGTGTTCGCGCATCTCGCCGAGCTCAACGTCGCGGCTTATGAAGAACTCGTTACGTCCTCGGGGCAGCCTGTACGGGCGTGGAGGCCTGAAGGTCGACGCGAGTTTCTTCCAAAAAAGATCCAGTTTCTTGATAATTCGTTCAACAATGTGCTTTATTACTGTTTGATAAACGATGGTTAATACGACCACTATCCCCGCGCCGACGGTTACAAGGAAAGCAGGATGCGCTGCTCCAGCGGCTTGGGAGACACTTGGCGGTGGTGTTTGCACACGTATCCGCTCGTTTTGGAAGATTATGTAATAATATGCTATGTGTTTACTGGGAAGTCAAGTGAAAGAACGACACATTTTGCCACAGTTTGGCAAACCTCGCCCCTCTGTCGCCTGAGAGCGGCAGGGGGCGAGGCAAGGTCACCCTCAGCGACAGAAGGGACGGGGCGAATCCCACCGCGAGGGGATGGATACGCCCACTCTACCCCGCGAGTGGTCTCACCCCTTCCTGACGCTGTCCCCATGCGCCTGAATCTGCGCGTTGAGCAGGTTGATGTTCCCGCAGCCCATCGTAAGAGCCAGGTCGCCCGGCTTCCAGCGCTCGCGAAGGTACCGCTCCGCGTCGTCGAATGTGGGCGTGTAGACCGCGTCGAGGCCCTCGCCGCGCATCGCCTCAACGAGCATAGCGGAGTGGATATCGCCGGGATCGGCCTCACGCGCGGCGAATATGTCCGTGACGAGGATCGTGCTCGCCTCGTCGCAGCAGTGGATGTAGTCGGCGAACAGGCTCTTCAGGCGCGAGTATGTGTGCGGCTGCATCACCGCCCAAAGGTGGTTGTGCGGCTGCATCGCGGCCACGCGCGTCGCGCTGCGCATCTCCGGCGGGTTGTGCCCGTAATCGTGGACCAGGGTCACCCCGTCCACCGTGCCGGTGATCTCGAAACGGCGGTGCACCGGCTGGAACGCGTTCAGCGCGGCCGCCGCCCGCTCCGGCTCCGCGCCCATCTCGACCGCCGCCGCCAGCGCCGCCAGCGCGTTGTATACGCTGAACTCGCCGTACACGGCCAGCGACACGTCCGCGACATGTTTTCCCATATGGATTACGCCGAACCGGGGCCGCCCGCGCTCGTCCAGCATAAGGTTCCCGGGCCGCCAGTTGTTCCCGTCATTTATTCCAAACGAGACCGTCCGGCAGTGGGCGCGGTCCATCAGCTGGCGGACGCGCGGGTCGTCGCCGTTGCCGACCACCACGCCGTCAGGCGGCAGCAGCGACGCGAAGCGCTCGAACGTCTCCTGGATGTGCTCGATGTCGCGGTAATAGTCCAGGTGGTCCGCGTCGATGTTGAGCACTACGGCGATGGTCGGGCGCAATTGCAGGAAACTCGCGTTGAACTCGCACGCCTCCGCCACGAACATCCCTTCGCCGCCTACGCGCGTGCTCCCGCCTATCGCGTCGAACCGCCCGCCCAGGTGCACCGTCGGGTCAAACCCCGCGCCTATCAACGCCTGCGCCAGCATCGCGGAGGTAGTGGTCTTCCCGTGCGCCCCGCACACCCCGACCGCCTGTTGGTGCCCCTGCATCAACTGGCCCAGCAGCTCCGCGCGGGTTAGCGCGGGTATGCCAAGCCCCACCGCCCGGACCAACTCGGGGTTATCCGGCGGGATGGCCGCCGTGTATACGATCAGGTCCGCGCCGTTGACCGCGTCGGGGTTGTGGCCCGCTGTCACCTCCGCGCCCTGCCTGCGCAGTATGTCCAGCATGTAGCCCTCCTCGCGGTCGGTCCCGGAGACGCTGTAGCCGCGTTTCATCAGCAGCTCGGCCAGCCCGGACATGCTGCTCCCGCCTATCCCGACCATGTGGACGCGCTTGCCCGCGAAATCCTTGATATGTACCATCACGCATTTTCCTTTCGCGCGGGTTCTTCTTCCTCTTCCATATAGTCCATAACCTTCTCGACCGCCTTGAGCGTCTCGGCCAGGACGCGGTCGTCCGTGCCCCGGACGCCGCGCAGTATCAGCGCGTTCTGCCCGCCCGCGCCCAGCGACAGCCGGGGATCGGCCCGCATTATCGCCGATACCAGCTTGCCGGGATCGGGCTTCGCCAGCGGCGCGAACCGCATCCTGATCATATCATCCCGCCGCGAGATCAGGTCTACCCCCAGTCGGTTCACCAGGTTCTTGAGCAGCGCGATATCCAGCAGCGCCCGCGCCTCCTGCGGGATGTCGCCGAACCGGTCGGTCAGCTCCTCCTCCAGGTCCTCGCGGACTATCCGGTTTGGCAGCGCGGCTATCTTCTGGTATAGCTCGACGCGCTGCTTCTCGTCCTCGACGTACGCTCCTGGCAGGAACGCGTCCACGTGAAGCTCTATGCGCGTCTCGATAGGCTCCGGCTCGTCGGTGAAGTCCCCGCGCATTTCCCGCACGGTCTGCTCCAACAGTTTGCAATACATGTCGTAGCCTACGGCGGACAGGAACCCATGCTGCTCAGCGCCCAGCAGGTTGCCAGCGCCTCGGATCTCAAGGTCGCGCATGGCGATGCGGAACCCGCTGCCGAACTGGGTAAACTCGCGGATCGCCTGCAGGCGCTTGTCGGCGGTCTCGCTGAGCGATCGATCGGGCTGGATGGTCAGGTAAGCGTACGCGACGCGGTTGCTCCGCCCCACGCGCCCCCTTAACTGGTACAGCTGGGACAGGCCGAAGTGGTCCGACTCGCACACTATCAGCGTATTCGCCCTGGGCACGTCCAGGCCGGACTCGATGATCGTCGTGCACAGCAGCACGTCATACTTCCCGTCGTAGAAGTCGACCATCACATCCTCCAGCACGTGCTCGCGCATCTGGCCGTGGCCGATCGCTATCCGCGCCTCGGGCACCAGGTCGCGCGCCCGCTCATACATCCGCTCTATCGACTCGACATGGTTGTATACCATGTATACCTGCCCGCCGCGCCCAAGCTCGCGCAGTATCGCGTCGCGGACGATCCCGTCCGAGTACTCCATCACGTATGTCTGGACGGGGTAACGCTCCTCCGGCGGGGTCTCAAGCAGCGACATGTCGCGGATGCCCACCATCGACATGTGAAGCGTGCGCGGTATCGGGGTCGCGGACAGCGTGAGCACGTCCACCGCCGCCTTCATGTTCTTGATGGATTCCTTGTGCGCCACGCCAAAACGCTGCTCCTCATCCACCACCAGCAGTCCCAGCGACTTGAAGCGCACGTCCTTGGCCAGAAGCCGGTGCGTGCCCACCAGTATGTCTATCTCCCCGGCCTCCAGGTTTTTCAGTATCGCCTTGATCTGCGCGGGCGACTTGAAACGGCTTACCGACTCGCACCGCACCGGGAATCCCTTGAACCGCTCCAGTATTGTATGGTAATGCTGCTGGGTTAATACGGTCGTCGGCGCGAGTATGGCGGCCTGCTTGCCGTCCATCACCGCCTTGAACGCGGCGCGCAGCGCGACCTCCGTCTTGCCGTAGCCCACGTCGCCGCACAGCAGGCGGTCCATCGGGGTCTGGCTCTCCATGTCGCGCTTGATGTCCGCCACGGCCTGAAGCTGGTCCGGGGTCTCCTCGTACGGGAAGAATTCCTCGAACTGCGCCTGCCACGGGGTGTCCGGGCTGAACGCGTGGCCGCGCGTCGACGCGCGTTTCGCGTATAGTTTGACCAGGTCGAACGCCATCGCGCGGATCGATTGCTTTACCCGCGCCTTCTGGTTGCGCCACTCGCTGCCGCCCAGCTTGTTGAGCCTGGGCGCGTCGCTGTCCCCGCCGATGTACTTATGCACCCGGTCCATCTGGTCGGTGGGGATGTACAGCTTATCCGCGCCATGGTACTGGATATAGATGTAATCCCGCCATCGCCCCTCGCTGGATAAGCGCACGGTGCCCTTGTACTGGCCCACGCCGTGGGACTCGTGGACCACGAAGTCGCCCACCTTAAGGTCGGTAAACGCGGCGATCCTCTCGCCGCTGGATTTCATCTGCCGCGCCTTGCGCAGCGCCCCGCCGTATACGTCGGACTCGGACAGCAGCGCGAGCCTCGCGCCGGGCATCACGAACCCGCGCGAGAACGACGCGGGCAGCACGCGCGGTATCAGTGTCAGCGGCGCGTTGAGCCTGGCCTCGTCCTCCGGCCGCTCGCACGATATACCGATGTCATATAACGATTCGGTCAGGCGCTTGCCCCGCGCCGCGCCGCCTATCATTATGGCCACGCGCCAGCCCTCGCCGCGCCATTTCTTCAGGTCGGCGGCCAGCTCGCGGGTGTTGCCCTGGTACTCCGAGGCGGCCACGCCCTCCAGCTTGCCCACGTAGTCGGGCTTCAACCCCGCCGTCGTACGCAGGAACGCGCTGAACATGGCCACGCCGCGCCGCGCGTCGCCCGTTCCGGCGAGACTGGCGAACAGGTCGTCCGGATCGGCCAGCAGCGACGCCTGCTCGGGCAGGGCCTCGCCACGCTCCAGCGCGGCCTTGAACGCCTCGGCGAACGACTGGGCGCTGATGACGCAGCGCTCGCGGATCTTGTCCGGCTCGTCGAGTATCACCACCGCGCCTTCCATCCAGTCGGCCAGCGTCTCGACGCGCGGGCAGCAGTACGGTATGAACTGCTCCATCCCGGCGGGGTAAGCCCCGGCGCGGATCATCTCCGCCGATCGCTGGATATACTGGGTGAGCTTCGCCTCGGTGGTGCCCGTCCGCGCGAACGAGTCCACGCGCATCTCGTCCAGCGCGGGCATCGCCAGCGGATCGGTCATGCCGCCGTCGGGCTGGGGCTTCGCCCTGCCGCGCGCGCCGGACGCCCGTCCCTGCCTGTTGACGGCCCTGTAAAGCGATTCCTCCAGCCTGTCCGCGGCAGCCCCGGCCTGCTCGTCGGTCAGGGGCAGCTCGGACGCCGGGGGGATCGTCCACTCGCTTAAGTTGGACTGGCTGCGCTGGGACTGGGCGCTGAACACGCGCATGGAATCTATCTCTTCGTCAAAGAACTCTATCCGCAGCGCGTCGGCGGCGTTCGTTGGGTAAATGTCCAGTATCCCGCCGCGCAGCGCGCACTGGCCCTTCGCCTCCACGCGCTCGACCCGCTCATAACCCATCCTCACGCACCGCGCGAGCAGGTCCTTGGGGGGCATGCTCATGCCGACCGACAGCGTGACCATGAACGCGGAGAACGCCCCGCGCGGCGGCAGACACGTCAGAAGCGCGTCCGCCGAGGCCACGACAGCCGCCGCCCGGCCTGAGGCGACGGCCTGCATCGTCTCCACGCGCCTGAAGGCGACCTCCTGGCTGGAGGCCGCCGTATGGTAGAACGTGACCTCCCGGGGCGGGAACAGCGACACGCCCGGCCCCAGCAATTGTGTCAGATCCCCGGCGGTCCGCAGCGCCTGCTGCTCAGTCGGGGCGACATACAGTATCGGCCGGGACGCGCTCCCGCGCAGTCCGGCTGCTATATACGCCTTCTGGGGCTCCGCCATCGCGTAAGCAAGCGCGGCGCGGCGGTCTATCACTGTTTGCGCGAAACGGCGGTACTCGATGTCCTCCAGCAGCGGCTGGACCAGCTGATTGGCGAAGGCCGCGCCTCCGGAAAGCCTCTCCGCCCGGGAATCCAGCATCCGATTCCCCCTTATTGATTCCAATATTATACTATACTCCGATATGCTTCCTATTATACCTGGCCATGGCCTGTTCCGCGCCGTCGGTCACGATCATCAGCGCGGCGTCCGCCGCCTTCTGGCTGGCCTCGTCCGCGGCATTGCGGCTGGCCTCGTCGGGATAACGCGAGAGCACCCAATCCTTCAGATCCCATTCTGGCGGGGGCTTACCCACGCCCACCCTCACGCGCGGGAAGTCCTCGCCGCCCATCTGTGTTATGATCGAGCGCATCCCGTTATGCGTCCCCGCCGAGCCCGAGCCGCGCACCCTCAGCCCACCCAACGGCAGGTCTATGTCGTCATATATCACAATAAGCATGCCTGGTTTATACCATTGTACCAAACCGGCGGCCGCGCCACCAGAGTCATTCATATAGGTTTGGGGCTTGGCCAGCGCGATCCGCTTGCCGCGCCATACCCCGCTGCCGGTCAGCGCCCGGGAGCGGGTGCGGTTTACCGCTATCCCGGTCTTTTGGGCGCACGCGTCCAGCGCGTCGAACCCGGCGTTGTGCCGGGTACGCGCGTAGGCCATGCCGGGGTTGCCCAGCCCCAGTATCAGCGCGTCGGTCTGGGGCCGGGCGAGGCGGTTCAGGAATATCATGACCGGCTCAGCGTCGTCCCGTCCGGGATGATCCTGCCTTCCACAAACGCGCCGTAAAGCGCGCAGTCCGCGCCGATGTGCGCGTCCCGCAGGTGGCAGCCGGGGTAAAGAACGCACCGCGGGCCGATGGTCGTCTCGCCTTCCAGCGCGACGCCGGGGTAAATGGTCGTGTCGTAGCCTATCTTTACCTCGGTATCGACGTAGGTGCAGCGCGGGTCGATCATCGTCACGCCGGATAACAGGTGCTCGCGGTTTATCCGCGAGCGCAGCACGCGCGTGGCTTCTTCCAGCTGGACGCGCGTGTTGATGCCCCGCACCTCGTCATGGTCCTGCGCCTGGACCGCGGTGACCGTATAGCCCGCGCGGGCCAGCGCCCCGATAGCGTCGGTGAGGTAGTATTCGTTCGCGGCGTTGCGGTTCGTCAGCTGGGGCAGCGACCAGAGCAGCGCGTCTATATCGAAGCAGTACACCGACGCGTTCGCCGCGCGGATGCCTTTCTGCTGTTCGGTCAGGTCCTTCTGCTCGACGATGCCCGTCACCCGGCCGCGCCTGTCTATGATAACGCGCCCGTAGCCGAACGGGTCGTCCACGATATCATACAGCAGCGCGGCGGCGGCGCCCTCGCGCACGCACTGCGCCAGCGAGCGGTAGGACAACTCGGTCACCAGCGGCATGTCCCCGGCCGTGACTATCACCGCGCCCTTCTTATCCTTTAGCGCGTTCGCGGCTGATATGACCGCGTGGCCTGTCCCCTTGCCCGTGGTGAAGTCCTGCACGGCGTGGGGTATATCCCCTAGCCTCGCGAGTATCTGGTCCTTGCCGTGCCCCAATATGGGCACCACCTGCTTGCATACCCCGCCCACGGTATCCATCACGTGGCAAAGTATGGGCTTGCCGCACATCGGGTGCAGCGTCTTGGGTATATCGCTCCTCATGCGCTGTCCTTCGCCCGCCGCCAGCACCAGGGCCAGTAAGTCCATATCGTTCCTCCTGTTGGTTTGGTTTTCCCGCATAGCGGGAGTATGCGCGGTCCGGCCCGGGAAGTCAAGTCCGCGTCGGCTAGAGATTACCATATTATGTATATTAAGACGCGGTAATGGGGATATTACCAGTGGGTATAAAACCATGCGTTGTTATTTGGTGAATTGTACCCTTGACGCGCGTATGGTATGGGGGTATAATGAGCAAAATCGGATGGCAGAGCGCCCGCCATTCGATTTTGCGTTAGCGTTTACGAGGGCCGCTGGATATAGGAGGTGGGGCTGTTGCCCGAGGTTTCGATAATGCCCGCGCCGTTCCGTATCGGGGCGGTGAACGTAGGCCAGTCGGTGGTGATCGCCTGGATGGTCATGGCCGCGCTGATCGTTTCGATGTTTTTCGCCAAGGACCGGATCGGCCGGTTCAGCGGCGCGCCGAAGGGCTTCCAGGCCTTGTGTGAGCTCATTGTTGGCGGGGTACATGGATTCGCCATTGACCGGATTGGCGCGGGTCATGGCTCGTCAAACCGCGCGGCGGACATAGCCGCGCCCGCCGCGCTCACGCTGATGACCTATGTGTTCATAACGACCGTGGTGGAGCTGTTCGGTCTGCCCCCGGCCACGGAGGATATCAACTGCGCCCTGGCGCTGGGCCTTTGCGCGTTCATAACAGTTAACTTCACCGCCATACGCGTGAAGGGGCTGAAGGGCAGGGCGCTAGCGTGGACGCGCCCGGTGGCCGGGGTCGCGCCGATCAGGATCCTCACCGACCTGATCACGCCGTTCTCGATGGCGGCGCGGCTGTTCGCGAACGTGCTGGCCGGGGGCGTGATAATGAAGCTGCTGTACGCGGTCGTCCCCGTGCTGCTTCCCGCGGCGTTCGGGGCATACTTCAGCTTGCTGCATGTGGGTATCCAGACGTTCGTGTTCGGGCTGCTTCCGCTGATGTATATCGGCGAGGCGATAGAATAAATTAACCGGGAGGCGCGGAGTGATGCCGGTACTGGGACTGATCGCGATTGGCGCGGGGATGTATGGGCTGGCGGCTTGCGGGGTTGGTATCGGGATGGGGATATCCACGGCGCGGGCGGTGGAGGCGCTGGCCAGGCAGCCGGAGGCGTCCGGCAAGATCAACTCCGCGCTGATGATCGGCATGATCATGATGGAGACCGTGGCCATATACGGGCTGCTGGTATCCATACTGTCGATCTTCATACTGGGCGGACGCGTCTGACGGAGGGCTGTCCCGATGGCGGAGATGTTCAACCCCACGTCGATCGCGCTCCATATGTTCAACGCGGCGATAATGGGCGTGGCCATATACTTCCTGCTGTATAAGCCGGTCCGCGCGTTCATGGCCAAACGAAGCGGCGAGGTCCAGGCCCAGATAGACGAGGCCGCCGCGATGAGGGCGCAAGCGGAGGCGCTCACGCGCGAGGGCGAGAGGATCATTGAGGACGCGCGGCGCAAGGCCGAGGAAACCATCGCCCAAAGCGCGTCGGCCGCCCAAGCCCGCGCCGACGAGATCACCGGGCGGGCGATGGAGGAGGCCAACCGCCTGCGCGAGGACGCGCTGGCCGACGCGTTAAAGACGCGCGTCCAGGCGCGGGAAGCGCTGCGCGACGAAACCGCCGCCCTCGCCGTGATGATGGCGGAGAAGCTGATCGGGCGCGGCATGACCGACGAGGACCACGCGCGGCTGGTCGACGCGCTGATCGAGGGGTTGTGAGCGGATGAAGTCGGGCGTCATCAGGACCGCGTTCCCGCTGACGCGGGAGCAGCGCGACGCGCTGCGCGAACGGCTGGAGGCGCGGCTGGGCGAGACGCTGAACCTGCGCGAGGCGTCTGAGCCGTCGCTGGTGGGCGGCGTGGCGGTGGATATAGACGGCGTGACGTACGACGGGTCCATCCGCTCGAGGCTGGACACTGTCGCCCGGGACCTGCGCGGCATGGGTCCCATCGCGGGGCAGGACGTGGGGCAGGGCGACGCGGCGTCCGTGGCCGACGCGCTGCGCGGGCGGCTTAGCGGGCTTGGGCCCGCCGTGACCGCGCGCGGCTCGGGCAGGGTGCTCCGGGCGGGCGACGGCGTGGCCTCGGTATCAGGGCTGTCCGGATGCCGCCTTAACGAGACCGTGGAGTTCGAGGGCGGCGGCCTTGGCATCGCGATGAACCTTGAGGAGGAGTCCGTGAGCGTGGTCATGCTCAGCGGCCAGGCCGGGGCGGACGCCCGCGACGGGCAGCGGGCGTGGGGAACGGGGCAGGTGCTGTCGGTGCCCACGGGCGGCGAGCTGTTCGGGCGCGTGGTCGATCCGCTGGGTTCGCCGCTGGACGGCGGGCCGGCGATCCATCCCCGGGGGATGCGCCCGATAGAGTCGCCCGCGCCTACCGTGCTGGCGCGTAAGCCCGTAACGCGCCCGCTTGAAACGGGGCTTATCGCCATCGACGCGATGGTTCCCATAGGCAAGGGGCAGCGGGAATTGGTCATCGGCGACCGCCAGACGGGTAAGACGACCATCGCTGTCGACGCGATCATCAACCAGAAGGGCCGGAACGTCGCGTGCTTCTATGTCGCGATCGGGCAGAAGGCGTCGTCCGTCGCGCGGATAGTCGAGCTGCTGCGCGAGCGCGGCGCGATGGAGCATACCTGCGTTGTGTGCGCCAGCGCGTCCGACTCGCCGACGACGCAGTATATCGCGCCGTTTAGCGCGTGCGCGATGGCCGAGCGCGTGATGGCGGATGGCGGCGACGCGCTGATCGTGTACGACGACCTTAGCAAGCACGCGGTCACATACCGCGCCCTATCGCTGCTGCTGCGCAGGCCGCCAGGCCGGGAGGCGTACCCGGGCGATGTGTTCTACCTTCACGCGCGGCTGCTGGAGCGGGCGGCGCAGCTGTCGGACGACTTGGGGGGCGGGTCGCTGACCGCGCTGCCCATCATCGAGACGCAGGGCGGCGATATCTCCGCGTACATCCCCACGAACGTGATATCGATCACCGACGGGCAGATATTCCTGGACGCGGAGCTGTTTCGCGAGGGGCATAAGCCCGCCGTGAACAGCGGGCTGTCGGTGTCGCGGGTGGGCGGAGCGGCGCAGACCGACGCGATGCGCAAGGCGGTCGGGCAGCTGCGCCTGGAGCTGGCGCAGTACCGCGAGATGCAGGTATTCTCGCGCTTCTCATCCGACATGGACAGGGGCGCGAAGGAGACGCTCGCGCGGGGCGAGCGGCTGGACGCGCTGCTGTGCCAGGAGGCGCATGAGCCGCTGTCCGGGCCGGCGCAGGCGGCCATGCTCTTTACGCTGACGCGCGGGCTGCTGCCGCGCGATATCCCGCTGGACGCGCTGGAGCGGTGGAAGCGGGCGTACCCCGGATTCCTCGACGCGCGGTACGCGCCTCTGATAAGGCGGCTCGATACGGTAAAGCGGCTGGAGGATCAGGACGAGGCCGACCTGCGCGAGGCCGCCGCCCAGTGGTCGCGCGAGGCTGGATTGGCCGCGGCGCAAGCGGGGAGCCGGGCGTGAGCGCGCTGCAGGAGATACGCCACCACCGCAAGGTTGTGGAGGACACGCGCAAGATCACCCGCGCGATGTACCTGATCGCCTCGGCCAAGATGAAACGCGCGATGCGCATGCATGACCAGAACGAGCTTTCGTTCGAGCGCACGCGCTCGAACATCCGCTTCATACTGGAGAGCATGCACACTCCGACCAGCAACCCGTTCTTCCGTCCTCACGGCGAGAACACCGTCTATCTGGTGATAGCGGGGGATAAGGGGTTGTGCGGCGGGTATAACCATGAGGCGTTGAGGCTGGCTGAGTCCACGATGGATCGGACGGCGCCCGACAAACGATCGCTGTTCACGATCGGGCACATGGCCGCGGAATACTTCATCCGCAAGGGCCAGCATCCGGACGCGCACTACCAGCACGTGATACAGGATCCCACGCTGCGCAGCGCGAGGGAGATCACTAACGAGCTGTGCTTCATGTTCAGCCGGAAGATGCTGGACAACGTGTACGTGGTGTACACTCAGCTTAGGGGCGGGGCCTCGCTGGAGCCGTCGGCGCGGAGGCTGCTGCCCGTGTTCCGGGAGGATTTCATGGACGCCGCGCCCATCGAGACGCCCGTGCATGGACTGGCGTACCACCCGTCGCGGTACGAGGCGCTTGACATGATGGTCAAGCATTATCTGATCGGGTGGGTATACTCGGCGCTGGTGCAGGCGTTCGCGTCGGAGCATTTCGCGCGGATGAGCGCGATGTACGCCGCGACCCGTAACGCGGATGAGATGCTCAGCCGGTTGAATATCCAGTGGGGGCACGCCCGCCAAGCCGCGATAACGCTGGAGCTGGAGGAGATCGTGGCCGGGGCGGGGGTGTAGGTGTAGGGCGGGGGATCCCATCCACGGCTGTGGGTAGGTAAGGCATTGCCCCCTCTGCCGTTGTGGGTTGGTAAGGCATTGCTTCCTCTGCCGCTGTGGGCTAGTTAGGCATCGCCCCCTCTGCCGCTGTGGGTAGGTAAGGCATCGCCTCCTCTGTCGCTGTGGGTGAGTAAGGCATCGTCCCCTCTACCGTTGTGGGTAGGTAAGGCATCGCCCCCTCTGCCGCTGTGGGTAGGTAAGGCATCGCCTCCTCTGCCGCTGTGGGTAGGTAAGGCATCGCCCCCTCCGCCACTGCGGCGGCATCTCCCCTAAAGGGGCGACAAGAGGTTTGGTTACGGATCACCGTGAGTAGTCCGTTTCTACCACGCCGAGCCATACACCGCCGAAGCGGTGTCCCAAACCCCTTGCCGCCCCTTTAGAGGAGATGTCACTGTAGCGACAGAGGGAACGCACTCCCCCCCGCCGCGCCAAACCCCTTGCCACCCCTTTAGGGGAGATGTCGCCTTCAAGCGGCAGAATGGGCAGACCTACCTGCGGCGGCGGAGCGCTCGAGGCTTATATCTCAACGGAGGCGCCAATGATAGGAACCGTTACCCGCATCGTCGGACCCGTGCTCGATGTGAAGTTCCCGGGCGGCGCGTTGCCCGCCATCCATAACCTGCTGTTCGTCACTGACGGCGAGCGGCGCGTCCCGCTGGAGGTCAGCCAGCATGTGGAACGCGCGGCGCGGTGCGTCGCGCTGGGCGCGACCGAGGGACTAGCGCGCGGTATGCCCGTGGAGGATACCGGCGGCCCGATAACCACCCCCGTCGGCAAGGGCATGCTGTCCCGCGCGGTTAATGTGCTGGGCGAGCCCATCGACGGGAAAGGCCCTATCGACGCGTCCGACCGCTGGAGCATCCACCGTGGACCGCCGCCGTTCGAGCGGATGAAGCCCGTCACGCAGGTTTTCGAGACGGGCATCAAGGTGATAGACCTCCTCGCGCCCTACGCGCATGGCGGGAAAATCGGCCTGTTCGGAGGCGCGGGCGTGGGCAAAACGGTGCTGATACTGGAGTTGATCCACAACATCGCCACCGAGCACGGCGGGTATTCGGTATTCACGGGCGTGGGCGAGCGCAGTCGCGAGGGCAACGACCTGCTGCTGGAGATGGCTAAGTCGGGCGTGCTTGAGAAGGCCGCGTTGGTGTTCGGGCAGATGAACGAGCCGCCCGGGGCGCGGATGCGCGTGGCGATGACCGGGCTTACGGCGGCGGAGTATTTCCGCGACGAGCTCAAGCAGAACGTGCTGCTGTTCATCGATAATATCTTCAGGTTCGCGCAGGCGGGCAGCGAGGTCTCCGCGCTGCTGGGACGGATGCCGTCGGCTGTGGGTTACCAGCCCACGCTGGCCAGCGAGATAGGAGCGTTGGAGGAGCGTATCGCCTCGACGGGCGAGTCGGCCATAACGTCGGTACAGGCGGTGTACGTCCCGGCGGACGACCTGACCGACCCCGCCCCTGCCTCGATATTCACCCATTTGGACGCGACCACCGTGCTCTCGCGCCCGGTGGCTGAGATGGGGATATACCCCGCCGTTAGCCCGCTGGACTCGTCCAGCCGGATACTCGATCCCGCGATAGTGGGACGGGCGCACTACGACACGGCGCTGGGCGTTCTGGCCGCGCTGCAGCGTTACCGCGAGCTGCAGGACATCATCGCGATATTGGGCATGGAGGAGCTGTCGGAGGCCGACAAGCTTACCGTGCGTCGGGCGCGGAGGATCCAGCGGTTCCTGTCCCAGCCCATGTTCGTGGCGGAGGTGTTCTCCGGGCTGCCCGGGCGTTACATGCCGATGGCGGATACCGTCGCCTCGTTCAGGGATATATTGGACGGCAAGGCCGACGAGCTGCCGGAGCCGGCGTTCTACATGACGGGCGATCTGGACGACGTCCGCCGCGCGGTATGAGCGCCTTCCACCTGACGATACTCACGCCCGAACACGCGTTCTTCGAGGGCGACGCGGAGGCGATCGCGTTCCCGACAGTGGACGGATTGTTTGGTGTTCTGCCGGGGCACCAGCCCGAGGTTGTGATATTGACCGAGGGCGCGCTGAGGATCACGATAGGCGGCGTGACGAGGGAGGCTGCCGCCAGCGACGGGTTCGTTACCATCCTGCCGGAATCCGTCACCGTGATACTGCAGACCGCCGAGTGGCCCGAAGATATAGACCGCCGCCGCGCCGAGGAAGCCCGGCGCGAGGCCGAGGAAGCGCTGCGGCAGCGGCAAAGCCAGCGGGAATACGCGCTGGCAAAGTCGATGCTGGCCAGGGCAATGGTGAGGCTAAGGGTGACAAAGGGCGGTATCAGGAAGTAAACCGCCGTTTTTTTTCCGTATTCTCACCGCGTTTTAATGGTCCTTTTCCCGTTTGCTCAAGCTTGGATGACGCGGGCGGTATATACTAACCGTGTCGGCGCGAGACGACGGATCAGCAGGGGCGGCAGCCCCATATATGGAAGGAAGGCGGCCATGAACATGAGTATAAACAGCGAGACATTGGAAAAGGTTGAGTACCTCCGCTCGAAAGCGGATATCAGCTATGAGGAAGCGCTGTCGATGCTGGAACGCTTCGACGGCGACCTGACGCGCGTATTGATTGAGCTGGAACGCGCAAACCGCATCCGCCGCGTCACGCCGCAGGACGGCCCGTTCGCCGGGCAGCGCAGGCAGGGGGACGGCTGCCAGTACGGAGGGTTCGGCACCAGCAAGGACACGCCCCCGGTAAGGCGGCGTAACTTTATGGAGAAGGCGGCGAGAGCGTTGTTCCATAACAACATTGAGGTGAGTCGCAACGGCGGCACGGTTATGAACCTGCCGGTAGTGTGCTACGTGATATTCCTGTTCTTCGCGCCTCATATGACGCTGGCGGGAGTCGTGGCTATGCTGCTGTTCGGCTGCCATATTGGAGTGAAGAGACAGCCGCGCGGCATCACCCAGCAGGATGTGGCGCAGTTCGCGCGGAACGCCGCCGAGAATGTGCATAACACCATCAACAGTATATCGGATAACTTCCGCAAAGGCTTCGACAGCCCCTCCAAGGACGACGGTGAGGGGGGCGCCGGCGAAGGCGGGGAGTTCACGGTGGACTGACTTGCGGGATATGGCCAGGCCGGGGACGATGGGCGTTCCCGGTCTTCGCCAATGATGTGGGGTGATAGCGGTGCCCAAGGTCTTAGTAGTCGAGGACGAGGCGAAGATCGCGCGTTTCCTTGAACTGGAGTTGACCCATGAAGGCTACCAGGTGAAGGCGGTCGGCGACGGCAGGACCGGGCTTGCCCAGGCCGCCGAGTGGAAGCCCGACGTGATGATACTGGACCTGATGCTGCCCGGCCTGTCGGGAGTCGAGGTCTGCCGCCGACTGAGGCAATCCGAGAAAGGCCCGCGCTTGCCGATACTGATGCTCACCGCGAAGGACGACATATCCGACAAGGTGATGGGCCTTGACATGGGCGCGGACGACTACATGACCAAGCCGTTCGCAATCGAGGAACTGCTTGCCCGCATGCGCGTCATGCTTGCCCGAAGCGCGAGGGGGCGCGACCACTCCGGCGAGACGCTGTCCGCCGGTGCGCTGACGCTGACCCCGCGCAGCCACGAGGCGTCGCTCAACGGCCAGCCGCTCCCGCTCACCAAGAAGGAGTATGACCTGCTGCTGTGCCTGGCGCGACGCGCCGGCGAGGCCCTCACCCGCGATTACCTTCTGGAAAACGTGTGGGGGTACTCATACGACGGGGATAACAACGTCGTGGACGTATATGTCCGCTACCTGCGCGGCAAGATCGACGCCGTGACCGGGGAGCGGTACATCCACACAATACGCGGTGTCGGGTACATGTTCCGGCACGAGAGGGACTGACCATGCGCGTAAGCGCGGCCGCCGATAAGCCGCCCAGACTTACCGGCAAGCAGAAACGCCAGGCGCGTAAATCCGCCCGGCGAAAGCCCCCGCGCGATCCGTCCGCCCCCGTCCAGTCCCCGGACGCCGGGCGCGTCAAGCCCGAGGCGCTGTTCAACGATCTTAGCGTGTCCGTGCACAGCGTATCCGCGCGGGCGGCGGGCCTGCTGCGGTTCTCGATCAAGCTGCGGATCGCGCTGGCGCATGTGCTGCTGTTGGGGCGCAGGGTGTTCTCCGCCGCGCTCATTGTGGTTATCGCCGTCGCGTGGACGCGTTGGGGGATGTACTCCGCGCGGTATGAGGAGGGCCTGGCCGCCATTGAGGAGATGGATCTCGACGAGGCCGATCCTTACTATTCTCCCTCGCCGGGCGTTGAGGTTTATGTCGGCGGCGCGGGCGGCGGGCTTAGCGGGATACAGCTGCCCAAGGGCTGGGCGGTGGAGTGGCGGCCTGTGGATAACGATCCGCTAAGGCCTGAGCTGATGGATATATTCATCTCGCGCGACCTGGGCGGGTATGTCGTTCGGCTCGACACGCGCGAGACGTCGGTCATACTGGCGTGGTGCGGGTTCGCGCTGGCGGTGTATCTGCTGGTGATGGCGCTGGCCGTGCTGCGCGAGGGTCAGGGCGTTAGCGCGAGGCTGCTCGCGCCGATCACGCATATCACGAACACGGCGGAGCAATTATCTGAACAGAATCTTTCCATGCGCATCAACGTCGCCGGCACACAGAACGAGCTGCGCAACTTGGCCATGATGGTCAACGGCATGCTTGACCGGATCGAGTCCGCGTACAACCGGCAGAAGCAGTTCGTCTCGGACGCGTCGCACGAGCTTCGCACGCCCATCGCGGTATTGCAGGGCTACGCGGACCTGCTCGCGCGGTGGGGCAAGGACGCGCCGGAGGTCCGCGACGAATCCATCCAGGCCATCCAGAACGAGACGCGCTCCATGAAGGAGCTGGTCGAGAACCTGCTCTACCTCGCCCGCCACGACAAGGGCACGCTCAAGCTCAACCCGGAACAGTTCTCCGCTGTCGAGTTGATCCAGGAGACCGTGCGCGAGACCGCGCTGATCGCGCGAGGACACCACATAGTGACCGGAGGGCTGGAGGACTGCGTCCTGACGGCGGACCGCTCTGCGATCAAACAGGCGCTGCGCGTGTTCGTTGACAACGCGGTCAAGTATACCCCGCCCGGCGGGTTCGTCTCGCTCTCATGCCTCGTGGAGAACGGCCAATGCCTGATAACGGCGCGTGACACCGGCCCGGGCATCAGCAAACAGGACCTGCCGCGCATATTCGACAGGTTTTACCGCGCGGACGCGGCGCGGAACGGACATGCCGGCGGGCACGGGCTGGGGCTGTCCATCGCGCGGATAATAGTGTCCTCGCATGGCGGGAAGCTGCGTGTCAGGAGCGCGCCGGGCGTGGGCTCGGCGTTTACGATTATGCTGCCCGGGGTTAAGCCGATCGCCCCTTCCTAGCCCGCCGCCCGACCGCCAGCGATCCCGCGTAGCATGCCGCCAGCAGCAGCACTATCGTCGCGCCAGCGGCGGTCCCGGTCTCCAGCGACAGCGTAAGCCCGCCCGCCCCGCATACCAGCGCCAGCGCCACAGCCCACGCCAGGTATCCGCGCGTATCCCGCGCAAGGTTCCTCGCGCACGCCGCCGGGACCACCAGCATCGCGTTGATCATCAGCACGCCGACCCACCGGATCGACAGCATCACCACCAGCGCGAGCACGCACGCGAAACCCGTCTCCACCACGCGGACCGGGACGCCCCGGCTCCTGGCCAGCGCGGGGTTAGCGTTCAGCAGCAGGAGCTTATTATATCTTAATATACAATATACCGCGGTGAGCAGCAACGCCGCGCCCAACGGCGGCAGATCGCCGGGCGAGATGGACAGCAGGTCGCCCACAAGATAGTTCGAGTATTTCGCGAACTCCCCCCTTAGCGACAGCAGCACCACCCCCAGCGCCATCGCGGTCGAGGAAAACACCCCGATCGTCGTGTCAGTCGACGCCGCGCCGCGCGACTTGACCGCGCACAGGCCCA
This sequence comes from Oscillospiraceae bacterium, assembly GCA_031270865.1. GTDB lineage: Bacteria > Bacillota > Clostridia > Christensenellales > Aristaeellaceae > BNUH01. Next base: position 6,459 of record JAISWI010000019.1, on the reverse strand, counting down.
CCGCGAACACAGCCCCGAAGACCAGCATCGCCCACAGCGGGGATCGCAGTCCCAGCATCAGCCCCAGCGCGATCCCGGTCAGCGCGGAGTGGCCCAGCGATTCCGAGAAGAAGGCCATCTGCCCGTTGACCACCAGCGTCCCCAACGCGCCCACCATCGGCGCGAACAGCAGCACGCCTATGAGCGCGTAGCGGATAAACGAATAGCGCGACCAGTCGTAGACCAGGCTTTGGAATATCGCCATCAATGAAATACCGCCTCGTCGTGGATATTTACATATTATATAGGTACGCGCCGCCGCGTCAAGCGCGGACGGCGGCCGACACACAGTTGACAGGGATTCACGGAAACCGTATACTATTTGTTGGAATTACCGGGACAGGCCGCCCGGAACTAGAAACGCTTGGATGGAAGGCGGATCGATATGCGAAAAACATCTTGCGCACTCATTATGGTAATGGTTTTGCTGACACTGGCGCTGGCCGCGCCCCGCAACGTCTCGCTGGCCGACACGACCCTTGACGGCTGGCTGGACCAACTGCCCGAGGCCGACGCGCTGACCGCGCGGACGATCGCCGAGCACCTGAACGACCAGTGGGCTGTCATTCGCCGCGACGAGACCGCGCGGGGCGCGTTGGAATATGAGACGGGCGCGTTAGAGAAAGCCCGCGCCGCCGCCGACTCGCAGGGCGAGGCGCGTACCGAGGCCGACGCCGCGCTCGCGGTCGCGAAGGCCGAGGCCGAAGAAGCCGAGTCGGTAAGGGCGAACCTCCAGACTATGCGCGAAACCCAGAACACCTACGAGGCCGCCCAACGCGCGTACAACCTCGCGGCCAAGGCGGAGGAAACCGCCAGCGCCGCGCGCGATAAGGCCGAGAACGACCTGAACGCCGCGCAGTCGCTGGCCGAGGAAACTGGCGGCGAGTACGCCGCGCAGTCCGAGGCGTACGCGCTGGCTGACGAGCGCGTACAGGCCCTGCGCGAACAGGCGGCGGCGCTGGCGGATTCGGAAGACTCCGACGCGGCCAAGACCGCCGAGGCCGACCTCGCCGCCGCCGAGCGCACCCACGCCGCGTTCGCGTCGCAGCTGGCGCAGTACGCCGAACAAGCCGACCGCGCGAAGGACGCCGCCACCTCCGCCCAATCCCAATACGACAAAGCCAGCCAGGACGAGACCGCCGCGCTGGAAAGCCTGGAAGCCGCCAAGGACACTCTAGCTGAAGCCGAGTCCGCGTTCAACGCGCTGCAGGTGACGTACGACGAGCTGGTCGCGTTCGAGGAGGAGGCCCGCCTCGCCGCGCTCCGGACGGAAGCCGCTCTCGACGCCGCGCAAACCCTCTCAGACAACGCCGCCGCCGACCTAGCCAGCCGTTCCGAGGAGCTGGCGCTGGCCGAAACCCGTTACGCCGAGGCCGCGGACGAGGCCGACGAAGCCGCCGCCGCGCTAGCTGGCTTACGCGCGAAGTGGCGCCAGTATTCGGCATGCATCGGCGCTGTTTTGGATACATATCCTATGCCGGCGATGGATCTTCTCGCGCGGGCCGAGGCCGCGCCGGAGCTATACGCCGTTTATCTCAACGGCACGCGGCTTTACCTGTTCAGGCTGGAGGACATTGAAACGATCCACGAGCCGTTCCTGTCCGCCGTGCTGCTGGAGAACAAGACAACCGTCGAGCTGACCCGCAACGGCAAGGGCAGGATGTCCGTCCGCTATGTCGGCGTGGACGGCAAGACCCACCTGCAGTCGCTGGGCGCGGACGCGTCCGCGATTGTGACCGGGGCGTATCCCGTGCTGGCGGTAGACAGCCAGCTGCGCGGCATGACCCAGTACCTCGGCGAGGCCGCGGCCGTAGACACGACAACCATGCACGGACTGACGACGCTGGTGCAGTTCGGTATCGACAACCCGATCCGGCACGCGCCCAGACCGCAGTAAAGGAGAGCAAATGACGCCAAATGAATCCAAACTGGTAACCGAACTCGCGCCGATCATTCAGCGGCAGCTGCCACAGGGCCTGTTCCTGTGCGTGGGCGGCGGCACACCCAACACGATGACCATCGGCTGGGGCAGCGTTGGGATATTCTGGGGCAGGCCGGTCTTCACCGTTCCGGTCAGGCCGCAGCGCTTCACTTTCCCGCTGATCCAAAAGGCGCGGTCGTTCATCGTAGGCATACCGGAGGAAGGCGGGCTGCTTGAGGAGCGCAAACGCGCCGGTACATGGTCCGGACGCGACGGCGACAAGTTCCAGCGCCTGGGCTTCGAGACGGCCAAGGGCCGCGTTGTGGACGCGCCCGCCATCAAAGCGTGCAGGTACCAGATCGAGTGCGTGGTCAAGGTCGTCGTCGACCTGACGGACGGCAACACTTCGCCCGACATAGTATCCGCGATGTACCCCGCGCGTGACTTCCATACCCTGTTCATGGGCGAGGTCGTGGCGTGCTACGAGACTGAGAGGTAACAGCCGTTGCCCGAACTCTGGTGCAGGATAATCAAGAGGCATCGCATAGTCAGCCACCTGACGGAGCCGCTCGGCGAAGCGGCTTCGTCGGTGTCGCTGTCCGCGGTTGCCGATACGCTGGAGGAGGCTTGCCGCAAGCTGGACGTGCCGCGCCCGATACTCCTGTCCAAGCACGAGCGCGAGTACGCCGCGAACGGGAAGACATACTTCACGCAGGATCACTTTATCGAGCATATAACGTTCGACCGGCTGGAGATAGAATACATCGATCCCAATCGTAAGCCGGACAAGCCGCGCGATCCGCGCAGCGAGGCGTAGACGCGTGATTATCTTTGGAAGGAATGATCCTTATGCCGACAGCGGCAGCCGCCGTTACCCGCGAACCGTTCGGACGCGCGCCGGACGGAACGCCTGTTGACCAGTTCACTATCACCAACGCGTCCGGCGCGAGCGTTTCGCTCGTCACGCTGGGCGGGACCATCACCTCGATCAACGTGCCCGACCGCGATGGCAAGCTGGGCGACGTGGTGTTAGGCTATGACAACCTGGCCGCGACGCGTGTCGCCGGAGGATACATGAACGCGCTGATTGGCCGCGTCTGCAACCGTATCGGCGGCGCGAGGTTCACGCTGAACGGCGAGGAGTACCGCCTCGCGCGGAACGACAAGGGCAACCACCTCCACGGCGGCGCGGTAGGCTTCGATAAACATATATGGGAAGCGGAGATCATCGGCCAGGGCGTTCGCCTGACCACCGTAAGTCCCGACGGCGAGGAGGGTTACCCCGGATCGCTTAGCGTTGCCGTCACGTACACATTCACCGACGACAACGCGCTGTCCATCCAGTATGAGGCGTCGACCGACAAGGATACGGTCGTCAACCTGACCAACCACGCCTACTTCAACCTGGAGGGGCTGGGCTCGCGGACCATCGCGGACCATGAGATGATGATCGACGCGGACAGCGTAACGGCGGTTGCCAGCGCGGACTGCATCCCCACCGGGGAGTTGTATCCGGTCGCCGGAACGCCGCTCGACCTGCGCGGCTTCCGCAATCTTGGCGAGGCGCTCTCGCTGGAAAAGACAGACCCGCAGATGATAAGGGGCGTTGGCTTCGACCATAACTATGTCCTCAACGGTAAGGGGTTCAGGCTTGCCGCGATGGTCCGCTCTCCGGCGTCTGGCCGCGTGATGCGCGTGGATACCGACGCGCCCGGAGTACAGTTCTACAGTGGGAACCACATACGCGGCGAGGTGATCGGCAAGGCCGGCGTACCGTACGAGTACCGCCAGGGCTTCTGCCTTGAGACGCAGAACTGGCCCGACGCGATCAACCGCCCTAACTTCCCTGACAGCGTTCTAAGGCCGGGACAGCAGTATTCTACAAAAACGACGTTCACGTTTGGTATAATAGACTAACCGGAGGCGGTATGAGCCGACTGGGTGACTTACTCAAACTGGAACGCACACGGCGCGGCCTGACCACCAAGCAGGTCGCCCGGATGTGCGGCATCGCGGATAAATATCTGGTCGACGTGGAGTCCGGCGCGAGGATCATCGCGGACGATCAGGCCCGGCGCATACTCAAGCGCATCGGGCTGGAACAACAGAACGAGGCGGAGTTCTCGCTGGACGCGATCGCCGCCGCAGCCGATCTAGCCGCGACCGCGCAAAAATCCAGCGCGGACGACGCGAACCCGCGCGGCCAGACAAGACAACAGACGCGCGAGCCCGACAAGCCCGTTATGTCCCTGCCCGCTGAGCAGCCGGACGGCGGGATATTCCTAAGCGCGTTGTCCGAGGTGCTGCGGCAGGTTCCCATCTACGACGCAAGCTGGCGGGTTGTGGGACACCGCGCGCTGCCCATCATCGGCGGCAGGATAGAGGGCGGGCCGCCCGACCATGTGCTGTATTTCCTCGCGCCGGACGCGTCGTGCCGGGGATTCCGCATCCTGCCCGGCGACCAGACGCTGGTGCTGCCCGCGCAAAGCCCGATCGACGGCGCGGTCATGCTGTGCGAGTTCAACAACCACCGCGCGCTGCGCAAGGTGAAGCTGGAGCCCGCCAGCGTAAACCGCGTCACGCTGCAGTCATACGACCGCGAGTTCGAGGCCGAGACACTCCCGGCGGACCAGGTGACGTTCATCGGGCGAGTGGCAAGGATTGAGATTACGTTATAGGATTATAATGAAAAAACACGGTTTGCGCCGCTTGCGGCTTGCCCTGATACTCATGGCGGTCCTGGCGGCGACACTGCAGGGCTGCGCGTCGCCCGAACCCAACATCCGCCTGACCGCGTCCATCTACCCGGTATACTGCATGCTGCGGCAGCTGACCACAGGCGTGGAGAATGTATCCGTGGAATGCCTCGCGACTGTGAACGCGGGCTGCGCCCACGACTACCAGATCACAGCGGCGGACCGGAAACTGCTGGCGGATTCCGCGCTGCTGGCGATGAACGGCGCGGGCATGGAGCCATACCTCGACCCGCTGCTGCCAGGATTGTCGGCAAGGATTGTCGAAACGTCGGCTGGATTGGCGCTGCTGCCCGGCGAAGGTCACGACGGCGAGTTCAACCCGCATACGTGGCTGAACCCGCGCTACGCGTCCGCGCAGTCGGATACGCTGGCCGCCGCGCTCGCGGAGCTGCTGCCGGATCAGGCAAATACCATCGAGCGCAACCGCGTCGAGGCCACCGGCAGGTACGCCGCGCTGGACGCTGAGATTAACGCGGCGCTAGCGCCGTTTAAGGGTTCGCCGATCGTAACGTTTCATCCCGCGTTCGAGTATTTCGCGATGGGATGCGGCTTGACCGTCGCGGCTACGCTGACCGATGATACGCACGCCTCTCCAAGCGCGAGGGTGTTGTCTAATGTGGTGGATGTCGTGCGGGACGCGGGCATCACCACGATATTCGCCGAGCGTGAGTCCGACCTGACCGGAGCGCAAACTGTGTCGAGGGAGACCGGGGCTGTGATCCGATTCCTTGATACCGCCGCGTATCCGATGCGGGATGTTCCCGATAAGGACGTTTACTTCGCCGCGATGCGGGCTAACCTGGCCGTTCTGCTGGAATCGTTCGATGCGCGGTAAGGCGGACACCGGCAGGACGCCGCGACACCCCGGGGCGAGGGACTCGTGCGGCGCGTGCTGCTTGAAGATAACGGGGCTTTCAGTAGAGCGCGAAGGGTTGATGATACTGGAGGACATCAACCTGCATATACACTGCGGCGAGCTGACATGCGTGATAGGACCGAACGGCGCGGGCAAAACAACGCTTTTCGAGTCGATGTTAGGCGTGGCGGCGCACACGGGGTCGATTACGTTTACAGACGCGAACGAAGGGCGCGTGCGCGTTCCAAGGATTGGTTACGTGCCGCAGTCGCTTAACGTGGATCGGCTGGCGCCCGTCACTGTGATGGATCTGATGCGGGCCAGCAGGTTCCACCGCCCAGTGTTTATGCCGCCGGGTAAGAGGCAGCGCAAGGATATTTTGGATTCGCTAGCTAAGGTAGGCGCGGAGGGGCTGGCGGATCGGCGGGTAGGCGCGTTGTCCGGCGGTGAGGCGCAGAGGGTGCTGCTAGCGCTGGCGCTGCGTCCCGCGCCGAACCTGTTGTTAATGGATGAGCCTGTTTCAGGGTTGGACGCGGAGGGAAGGGAACGGTTCTACCAGATAGTGGATGGGCTTCGCAATACGCTGGATGTGAGCGTTATGTTGATTACGCATGACTTTGATATGGTTAGCAAGTACGCCGATAGGGTTGTGCTGCTTAACCGGAAGGTGTTGGCGCAGGGAGGACCGGCCAGCGTCCTGGCTTGTGAGGATTTCCGCGCGTTGTTCCCGACTGTTGGTTACTAGACAGAAGACATGGAGGAACAACTTACCCTGGCCACGAGGGTCCAGCGTCACGCTGGTCAGGGGGTCAAGGGGGGTGAAACCCCCTTGCGGGGTCTGGGGCAGCGCCCCAGCGCACCCAACCTCACGTCAACCCCGTAAAGGG
>JAISWI010000070.1 GCA_031270865.1 Oscillospiraceae bacterium | reverse complement strand
ACGTTCGTGACCCAGTCCACAACGCCATTGAACGCGTCGACTATGGGCTGCTTGACATTATCATTGAACCACGTCCCTACGGCTTCGAATATCCCCGTTATGCCTGTCCACGCGTCGCTTGCCAGCTGCTTTATGTTTTCCCACGCGTCGGTGAAGAATACCTTCACAGTGACACCTCCACGTTGTGTAGTTCACCAAACCGCTTTCCGGCGGCGGTCTCGGCGACTAGGGCATATCGAATTCCGGGAACGGTTGCGCCTCCATGCATGATTTGATGAACCAGGTTGCATCTGTTATCCTATTAATAGGTACTTCCAGCAAGACTTCGTCGTGTATCTGTAACAACGGATGAAGCCACAGCCGCTCGGGTAATCCCGCGAGGATACGCCCTAGCGCGATCTTCAGGATATCGGCGGCTGTGCCTTGGGCAGGCGTGTTCATCGCACAAAGTTCGGCAAAGGAGCGTTTGCGCCACTCGTCGGACGCGATATCAGGGATGTATCGCTGCCGTCCGAGGGATGTTTCCACATAAAGGCAGCCTCGCGCCCGCTCTTTGGCGCTCTTATGCCATTTTGCAAGTTACTGATACCTGACATGCAAATTTGTGATGATGGTTGTGCGCTCTGCCAGCGTGGTATTCAGCCTCGCTTTGAGCTTCAGCGTCCGGCGAAGCCCTCGCGGATAGAAGCCATAGACCACGCCGAAGTTGCAGTTCTTGGAAATTTTGCGTCTCATTTTGTATAACGATGAATTTTTATTCACCGTCTCCTCGATCGGGATGTGATAGATAACACACGTGGTCGAGGCGTGTATATCACCCTTCGACCTAAAAGTTGCGGACGTCGGCGGTATCGTCATTTGGCTTGACCATATTTTAGCAATTTGGGTTTCGCGCGACGAAGCGTTCTGCCTTCGTTGCCAGCGGCAGCAGGTCAGGAAGGGTGCGTCCTGTGGCCGGGTTGATGTGCTTCGCGTATCCATCCACATAGGTACTCAACACCTTACCCCAACGTCGGTATGACTGGACCATGTTGAACAGCGGCGCGAGGTCGGGCTGATGCTCCTCGCGCCATTCGGCCAGTAGGATGAACGCCTCGTTGTCCGCCGCCTCTTGGTTCTTATCGGTCACCTTCAGCACGGGCAGTTTGAGGCCGTCGTAGAGATATGACTTGAACGCCTTGGTGGAAGCGTACGCGCCGATATCCTCGTCACCGATGATGAAGGCGATCTCGTTGCGGAGACGTTCACGCTCACGCTTGCATTGTTCACGGCAGGTGGTCATTCGCGCGGCTTCTACCAACAGTCCGTTGTAGCGCATGATCCCACAGAACACCGCCGTCGGCGATTCCACCTGCTCGACGATGTACTGATGCTTCGGCATTAACCGCGCGAACCAGTCGTTGAATAACTCACGTAGCCGGAACGTATAGTAGGTGTCGGCGCACACGTAGACGGCGGTGCCAGGATCATCGGGATCAAGCTCATCGAAGCGCCGACCGGCGGTCACCTCGTCGAAGATGGAAAGCTCAACGTCGAACTATTCGGACACGAGCGTCTTTAGGCTGCTATCGGACAAAGAGCGTAACCTATACTGACCTTTGAGCGTCAGTTGCGCGGCGGCGATCGTATCATACATCGGCGGTTGGATGACGATGCCCAACGCGTATAGGAACGAGGCCTCGAACGCCGGATTATGTGCCACTTTGGTGACGGTGGAGTTCGCCGCCAGCTCACGCAGAATGGTAAATATATCCAACTCGTACGAATTTCTTCCATATATATGGTGTACAGGTACGTACACTGCGTCACCCGCCGCAATGGAGAAACTCACGCCAACGATGTGTGAGCGGTGTGAGTCTAGCGCGACCTTAGTGTCGTCGCGCCATTGCAGGTCGGGACTGGTCTCGAAGTCGAACGCAACTGCCTTCGCGCCGAAGAAGTACTAGCGTACCTCTCCGCAATCCGTGATTGTTCTATACATATCAGTTTCCTCCTAGAGGTGTGATGCCCTCACCCGTTTCGGGATCGACCGTGTATTCAACCGAAACGTCCATCTCGAACGCGACGCGCTGCGCGTACTCCTTCACCTGCGCGGTGAGCGGTTCGATGAGCCGCATTTCCTCCGGCGTAAGCGTCCGGTCGAGCACAAACTGCTCCTGCGCGTATACGATACCGCCTTTGCTCGTTTCCTTCTTCAACGTGAAGCGTGTCACGGCGCTGTTGGTCTTCCGGTCTTTCCCGAGAAAACGCTTGATGTATCTGGTGAACATGCCCAGGCTTCCGGTCGGCAGCGAGAGCAGCATCGGGAATACCTCGCCCTCGCGCAACAGGTATATCTGCCGCCGCTGCTTGCACACATTGGAGCCGTTCTCGCCGCTGTCAAACTGGTTGAGCGGGCATCTCTTGCATTCGCCGCCCGGATCGCCGATCCCGGTCTCGCCATCGAAGCTGCCGCAGTCTGGCGGATTATTACCGCCTGTGTACTTGGTTTTATAGTAGCACAACAACGGGTGGTGATAGAGGATCACTGCCGCAAACTCATTGACGGGTTCAGGGTGAGCCGTCTTCGCCGGGCATCTCGAACATGATCCTGCCCGTACCCGGTACCTTGATCCGCTCGAACGTTAGCGCGAGGCCGTCCAGTTACTCGGTCATGATCCCGACGAAGTCCATGCCCGCCAGCGCAAGGAATCCGGAACGCGGATGTTCAGCTAACGCGGTCTCGGTGATGGAAGCATTCCACGTAGTCGTGGCCACCATAATCATTATCCTTCTATTATTTCTTCGTTGCTTTGCGGAGACTGATCGAGGTCATGTCATACACATTGACCAGACCGGTCAGCCAGTCGAGGTGCGCGTCGCTGTTCTCGTCGATCTGTTCCTTCACGAACGGCGAGAGCGAGTTGGCGTTGACGGTCTCGTAAACGCGGCTGGCACAGCCGTTCGCCTTTAGCGTGGTGTACAGATTACAGATCATCCTTGAACCCGACCGCGGCGGAGGCTCGGGTCTTGGTTGTCAGGCAGAACATCGTCCCCGCGCGGGTGAAGTTCTGGGTCTCGGTCTGCGCCATCATATCGGACAGCTGCTTCTCTGCATCGTCGATCTAGGCGTTGACGCCTTTGAGTTGGTCTTCGAGGCCATCCTTGGCGTCGCGGAGTTCTTTCAGCTGATCCGCGAACGTGAACAATCCGCTTTCCGTTGTCAACCATCTCACTCCTTTCGGTTGTCGGATGATTGGAACGGGTTCGCGCCGTTCCGATAATCGTCGATGAGCGTTCTGACGAGGTCGGCTTTGCCACGCAGCGCATCGATCACTTTCTCGTCCACGGTTCCACGAGCGGTCAGGTATATACGCGCAATTCTCCTTCTGCCCGACACGGAGGATTCGCGCCTTCGCTTGTTCGAAGTTGCTCATCGAGTAGTCGAGGCTGTGGAAGACCATCGTGCTGGCGGCGGTCAGTGTGATTCCAAGACCCGCCATCGCGATCTGGCCGACGAAGACCGTGCACGCGTGGTCGTTCTGAAACCGGGACACCTGGTCGGTCCGATCCTTGACGCTGCCGTCTATGACCGCGTACCCGACGCGCTGTTCCTCCAGCAATCTTTAGATGCTGCGTATCTACGGGATGAACCGCGCGATGACCACGAGCTTCTTACCTTCGTTGACACAGGACGCGATGATTTCTGTGAGCGCTTTCATCTTCGCCTCGCTGACACGCTGCGGTCTGCCGCCGTCGTCCGTGAGGAAACCACCGGTTAGCTGCGAGAGGCGTAGCAGCTTCGTGAGGATGTTTGTTGCGGTGACCTCGCCTCTGCCCAGTTCGGCATAACTCTCCTTGACCAAGTCGCGGTACAGTCGGAGCGCGGCGGTTTCGAGGTCGACATGTTGGATGATATCCGTCACGTCTGGCAGGTCGAGGCATTCAGCCTTCGTCACGCGGATGGCGATGCTGTGGATGCGCTTCATCAGGTTGCCTTCCATGCGATTCTTCAGCACAGGCGTATACAGCCCATAGCCCGTCATTTCGAAGTACCGCTTCCTGAACGAGTAGAAGCTTCGTCCGAATACCGCCGGGTTCAGGTATTTATACTACGAGAACACGTCGAGGGCTTTGTTCGTGATGATCGTTCCCGTCAGCAGGAGACGATACTTCGTGTGTGCGCTCCGATGCGGCGCATCGCTTTCGCGGCGGCGGTGTTGTGCGTCTTGATCTTGTGCGCCTCGTCCGCGATGATCATGTTGGCCTTCCACGCGACGATATCCTGCTCAAGCCGCCTCGTGGATTCGTAGTTGAGCACGGCGATATTAAGCGTCGGGTAAGTCATCGCCGCGAGGACGCCAGCTTTTTGGGCAGTCGATCCGGTCAGGATCGTCATATCGTACTCGTATGTCGCGAACTTGGCGAACTCATCCTTCCACACACCGAGGATGGACAACGGCGCGACGATCAGGACGCGGCGGATACGCTTACAGAAGCATAACGCGCCGATGATCGCGATGGCGATCAGGCTCTTGCCTGTTCCCATCTCCACCAGGAGCGCAATACCGGGGCTGGCAAGGTTGGTATCATCCGTCACGCCGAAGTTATTCAGCGCGAACTTGAACGCGGCGCGTTGGCACGCGTACGGTGACGCGCGGATGAACCGGGTCATGTCACTCTGGTGGGAACGCGTCATGGTGATGGTCTCCTTTGTCGCGAGTTCGGCGGGTTCGTAACCGCTGACTGAACCTTGTATATCCACTACAGCTCCAAAATAATATGTTTTGAAAACATAAAAATCATTCGACACGAACCGCTTGTTTATGGCGGTTCGTGTCGATGCCTATTGCGTCAGGCTTTCTCTTTTCCGCCAAACAGACGCATACCCTTGTTGCCTAGAAACTTGTTCAATCTCCGATCGGTCTGCCGGTATAGTTATCGAGCAGATAGCCGATCACAACGAGATAATCGTCGGAATGACTGCCAACCGTATACCCCGCGCTTCCCAACAACAGGAGCGCTGCCCACTTAGGCAATCGCAAAGCCGCGACAATCGCTAAGCACAGTTCAATGCTCCAATGCCGCAGCTTGTTGGCAAGGCCTTGGTCCGAATTCGCCGCGTAGGTTTTGATCCGCCTGTATGTGGATTCTTCAAACAGGGTCTCACGCTCAAAGTCGCGGCCTTCCCAGTGAGCCTTACTCATAATCCACATAGCCACCTGCGGGAAGGCCGGATACCTGGACTGAAGCTTCGCAGCATGCTTGATGAAATCCTTAAGGCTGTGGTGTAGGCTCAGCGATTCTGTGTTCACGGGTACTTGCGAGAAGATCGTGGACACCGATTCTCCATGGTAATTCGCGCCTCGCGTTCGTTTGTTGCTCGCCATCTCCAGTTCCTTTCCGGAGCCTGGATTAGCGGGAAGCGCAATAGACGATGGAAATAAGCCTTGATACGCCTAGGTTTTTGAAACGTTCGGTTGCGTTTTCGGTTGCTTTTTCCGGAGGCCGCGAAGCTTGTTGTCACGCATCGAAATGTATCCCGCCCGCGCGGATTCGCGCACGCTCTCGTAGTGGTGGGTTTGCGTGGCGATCGTGTGGCCCACTTGCTCCTGCAGGTACTTGACGGGGATGCCCAGTTCCAGGTCCGCTGTGACCCGGTATCTGCGTGTGTCATGGAACCGGAATTGAGACAAACCCACTTTTTTGCGGGTGCGCACGGCGGCGCGGGACAACGAGTTGGGCGTTTTGATCAGCGGGAACACCCGCTCGTCCGCGCACGGGAGGGCTTGCAGCAACTCAATGGCCGCAGACGGCAGGTCGACGACGCGGCGGCTTTTGTTGGTTTTCGTGCGCTCTAGATCGTGCCAATTGTTGTTCTCATCCTGCACGAGAACGCGCCGGACGTATAGCTTGCGGTTCTCCAGGTCCACGGCATCCCAATGCAAAGCGCACACCTCCTCGCGCCGCAGACCCGTAAGCGCGGCGAACCGTGTCGGCTCGCTGAACGTGTCCGGCATGGCGTCTACCAGCCGCTGCATGTCCTCATCGGACGGCGTGAACAGATCGGGCGGCTTGCGCTTTGGCAGCCTGACACGCCAGCGCGGAGCGTCGGGCAAATAGGTATCAAGCACCTGATGAAGCAGCGCCCAGCCATTATGGATCGTGCTGGCTGTGGTTTTCTGGGCTTCAAGGCCTATCGCCTCCTGTATGACGTGGCTGGTTAACGCGTCGAGTGGTAAGTCCTGCAGCGTTGGAAAACGGGACCGCGCGGATTGGGCGTAACTGCGCGTGGTCGCCGGGGACCATATGTGCCTGCGGTCCGCGATGAATTGGGCGGTCGATCCGGTAAATGGCATAACACGGTATTCGGCGGACGGTGAGACGGCAAGGATGAAATCATCGCGCACTACGGCGCGTCGTTGTTCGCGCTGAAGGTACTGGGCAGGGAGAGTAATTCAACATGGATAAGCGCAAGCCGCCGCTCAGCGAATATGACGCGGCTATCGAATTGGAAGGCATATTGAACGCGCACAGTGGTTCGTGTTGAAAGCGTCTGATCTAGACGTCAGCGCTAGAAAAATGGCTAAGGCCTACGGCGTGGAGGAACTGCGCTATTAACGGTCGAGGAACAGACGCTGGATTTCCCTGACGCGCTGGAATAGTCCTGCCCCATGAAAGGCAAGAACCCGCTTGCGCGTCAAGCGTAATACCGTTATAATACTGAATATAGTATCGCAAGCAATGGGGGAGAGTCCCTCGATGGCGGGAAGCGGGTTCGACCTCAGGCACAAATGGGTTTATGACGCGCGTTGATCGGGAAGGCGCGTCCTGACGTCATCGGCGTCTGTCCGGGCAATCAGGGCGTCGCGCCAGCGCGGATCAGGACCCTCACGCTAAGGAAGCTACGGGCAGTCGCAAGGAATGCTTCGCCGTGTACGGCAATCCGGCCGAGGATGAGGCGTTCCTGCGCAGCGTCCGCTCACTCGAAAAACCGCTGGCCGATATCAACGAGGCCGCGCAAAGCATGGCGATGGCTCAACTGATCGAGGACAGCCGAATCTGGCGGTAAGGGGATACAAGCCGCAACATATACTGACGGAGGAATAATCAATGGCTGACAGGTTCAAGATGGCGTTTGTCGGCGCGGGAAGCAGGGCGAACAGCGTACACTACCCCTCGTTCGCCGACATGCCGGACGTTGAGATCGCCGGTATCTGCGACATCGACAGGCCAAGGCTGGACGAAACCGCCGAAAGGTACGGCGTGCCGCGCGACAGGCGTTGGGGCGACAACGTTTTCTCGTACCGCGATATGGTCGAGAAGGTCCAACCGGACGGCGTGGCCGTCATCGGCCAACCGCATCTGATGTACGATATCTGGCAATGGTGCCTGGAGCGGGGCCTGAACCTGTACGTCGAGAAACCGCTGGGCCTCACCCTCCATCAAGCGCGGATGCTGACCGCCCTGGCTGAAGACCGCCATTGCGTCGCCACCTGCGCACTTCAGAGGCGGACCACGCCGTCCGTCATGAAGGCGAGGACGCTTTGCCTAGCCAGAGGCCCCGTCACGCACGCGCTGGTTCGGTTTTATAAATGCCAGATCGACACGATGTGGGGACCGCGCGACCATATGCTGGACGACACCGTTCACGCCATCGACTGCGTACGCTGGGCCTGCGGCGATTCCGAGCTTGCGGACATCGACAGTGAGACCAAGCGCGTAGGCGTGAGGGACATCAACTATATCCAGGCGACGCTGCGCTTCGTGAACGGCGCTACGGGATACCTGATCAACAGCTGGTCGAGCGGCCGGCGTATCTTCAGCGTTGAGATGCACGCGCCGGGCGTCTGCGCGGAGATGGAGCATGAGGTCGGCGGGTACGTCTACGCGGACGGCGACACGAAGGGGACGTACATCGATTCCGCGAAGGAAGCTGGCAGCGACAAGTTTCACATCGTGACCGGCGTGGAATACCTTGCCCGCGACTTCGTGGATAGCTGTAAGGCCGGGAAACAGACGGTGTCGCCGTTCGCCAACGCGCTCAAGGGCATGGAGATCGCGCACATGATACTGGGCAAGGCAGCGCTGGAGAGAGTATAATGATGATAGTACCATTTCGTTCCCAACGCCTCACCCGTGACGCGAACAACTGTAACACGTGGGAAACCGTCACTGAAGGGCGGGAAATCGTCTGGAAGCGCTCCGGCCTCATCATCTGTGATGTTTGGGATCGGCACTGGAACGCCGGCGCGGAGAAACGCCTTGCGCCGATGCTGACTCAGATGGACGCGCTGGCGCGGTCCCTGCGCAAGAAAGGCGCGGTCATCGTTCACGCGCCGAGCGACTGCATGGATTTCTATAAAGATTCTGTGGCCAGGACGGTGATGGCGGGTTACGCGGGCCATGAGCGTCCGGCCTATATCGAGAAGCCTGACCAGCCTTCCCCGCTGGACGCTTCGGACGGCGGCAACGACGTCGACGCACCGCCCGAACTGGTGGGCAAGCCCGTCTGGACGCGTCAGCATCCGGCCATTTACATTGACGATAACATCGACAGCGTCTCAGACGACGGTGATGAGATCGTCAGCTGTTTTACCAAACGCGGCGTTGAAAATGTTTTTATTATGGGCGTACATACCAACATGTGCGTCTTAAATCGTTCATTTGGTATAAAGAACATGGTCCGCTGGGGCTTTAACACCGCGTTGCTCCGCGACCTGACCGACCCGATGTACAACCCGGCGATGCCCCCGTATGTCAACAACAAGGAGGCGTTAGCGCTGATAGTCGGGTACGTCGAAAAGTTCTGGTGCCCCAGCGTGGATTCGAGGGATCTGATCGGCGGGTGAGGGGGGGCAGCGCCGCAAAATTATATAAGCGGAAACTTTCCAATTACATTGGTTAAGACATATCGCGGCAACAGGGGGGATCGCCTTACCTAGTCCGCTACCGCGCTATTACAGCATCCCTTCCAGCTCGGCGACCGCCCTCACCCCGAACCCGTCCTGCCGGTTAAGCACACATGCCGCGGCCGCGGCGCCGATACCCATCGCTTTGTACAACCCCCAGCCCTCGTTCAACGAGTAGAGCATCCCCGCGCAGAACGCGTCGCCCGCTCCGACCGTCCCCTTGATCCAACCGCGCGGCAGCTTCAGCGACGGCCTGTACATCTCCACCCCACTATTCGTTAAACACCAGGCGCCCTCCGGCGCGTGTACGCATGCCAGCCGCCCTATGCCGCGCGCCATCAGTTTTTTAAGCATCAGTGGGATGTTTTCGCCAAGCAGCGTCCCGGCGCTGTCCCGCGCCGGTATCCCGGTGATCTGCGACGCCTCCACTTCATTTATTATGACATAATCGCTGTGCCCCAAACTAGGCGTGACGATGTCAACGAAGCGGTCGCTGTCCTCCGAGACCACGTCCATCGACGTGACAAACCCACGCCGCCGCGCCTGCGCGAGCGTCCGCGCCATCACCGTGCCGAATTCCGGGTCGGGCGCGTCCATCGCGTCAAGCAGCAGCGCGTAGGCCAGGTGGAATATCGCGCAGTCCCCCATCGCGTCGAAGTCGATGTGCTCCGGCGCGAACAGCGAGTTCGCCCCACGCGCTGTGAAAAACGTCCGCGCCCCGGTCCCGCGCTCGGTCATCACGTCGGTAAACCCCGTGAACGATCCCGGCACGGCCCGCGCGCCCGAGATATCGACCCCGGCCTCGCGCATCCGCCCCGCCACGAAGCCGCCGTTCTCATCCTCGCCCATCAGACCGATCGCGCGGACGGTCAGCGAGGGATCCATCAGCCGCAGGTCGATCGCCATGTTGGGCACGCAGCCGCCAGACGTCCTGCCCACCGACAGTATCGAGCTTAGGCAGCCTGGTTTCGGGTATGTGTCTATGATTTTTATATGGTCCGCCGTAATATCACCGGCGATGGCGATCCCTCGGCGCATCAGGCCGCACCTCCATTATCCGCCGCGATGCCTGTATTGTATCACGCGCGGGCGGAAACGTCAATGTTCGGGGAGGAGATGTCGGCTGCCACTTGACATCCCTCCCTAGTGGTGGTATAATATCATAATTTCATCAAACTGGAAAGGGGTGTTCGCTTGCTCCAAGGGAACGGCAACCAGCCGGGACAGACGCTGTTCGCGCGCGAGGGCCTGACGTTCAACGACGTGCTGCTCATTCCAAGGTACAGCGAGACGCTGCCCAAGGACGTAAACATCCAGACCGACCTCGCCCCGGGGCTGCGCCTCAACATCCCGCTGATGAGCGCGGCCATGGACACAGTTACCGACGCGCGATTGGCCATCGCGATCGCCCGCGAGGGCGGTATGGGCATAATCCACAAAAATATGTCCATAGCCGACCAAGCAGCTCAGGTCGATAAAGTCAAACGCTCCGAGCATGGCGTGATAACCGACCCATTCTTCCTAGCGCCAGATAACTTGATCGCCGACGCGTTGAAACTTATGGAACGATACCGTATTTCAGGCGTTCCGATCACTGAGAATGGCCGTTTGGTGGGAATATTGACTAACCGAGACCTGCGCTTTGAGACCGATCCGACAAGGCGAATCTACGAGGTCATGACACGGGAGAATCTTGTCACAGCGCCTGAAGGCACAACACTGGATCAGGCAAAGCGGATTTTAGCGAAACATCGCATTGAGAAACTGCCAATCGTCGACGAGCATTTCAATCTGCGCGGTTTGATTACGATTAAAGACATAGAGAAGGCGACAAAATACCCGCATAGCGCGAAAGACGAGAACGGGCGGCTGCTGTGCGGCGCGGCCATTGGGATTGCGCCGGATACGCTGGACCGGGCTGAAGCGCTGGTCGCGGCGAAGGTTGACGCGCTGGCGGTAGATACCGCGCATGGGCACGCAAAGGGTGTGCTGGATGTTGTGAAGGCGCTGCGTAAGGCGTTTAAGGGGACAGCGTTGATAGCGGGGAACGTGGCGACCGCGGAAGCGACACGAGCCGTCATAGAGGCAGGCGCGGATGTAGCGAAGGTAGGCATAGGGCCAGGTTCGATATGTACGACAAGGGTAATAGCGGGGATTGGGGTTCCGCAGGTTACGGCAATAGTGGATTGCGCAAAGGCAGCGGCTGAATTGGGGAAGACTGTCATCGGCGACGGGGGGATACAGTATTCCGGCGATATCACTAAGGCGCTGGCCGCTGGAGCGAACGCGGTGATGCTGGGCAGTTTGTTAGCGGGAACTGAAGAATCACCAGGCGCGATGGAGATCTACCAGGGGAGGTCGTTCAAGGTTTACAGGGGGATGGGATCGTTAGGCGCGATGCCGGAGGGGAGTAAGGATAGGTATTTCCAGCAGGACGTCGTGAAGATGGTGCCGGAAGGCGTGGAAGGGCGCGTGCCGTACAAGGGACCGCTGGCGGATACGGTGTTCCAGTTGGTGGGTGGGCTGCGATCCGGGATGGGTTACTGCGGAGCAAGGGATCTAAACGAGCTTCGCGAGACCGCGCAGTTTGTGAGGATCTCGTCGGCAGGACTGGCAGAGAGCCATCCGCACGATATAAGCATCACGAAGGAAGCGCCGAACTACTCCGTCATGCAGCCATTATGACATAACGCCTGGAGGAACAACTTACCCTGGCCACATGGGTCCAGCGTCACGCTGGACCCATGTGGCCAGGGTAAGTTGTTCCTCCGTGTTTTGTGTTAATCCAACACGCCGGGCAATTCCGCCCTGACCATGGGCTTCTCGCGCTGATACTTCGTCGTTAGCTCCACGGTTCTCCCCGCGCCCTCGTTGAGCGTCGTCATTATCTCCAAAACGTGCCTTGTCTGCTTATACGACACGCGAGACGCGCGTTTCGTCTCAATCGCCTTAGCCATATCAGCCAACCCCAACGCCCTCGAATTCTCCTTATACCCGAACATTAGCGGCACATCATACGTCCCTTTATCCTCTCCGCGCATGATCTTTACCGGCCCTCCAAACGTATTCGGGTCCGGGCAGATCAACGTCCCCTCGCTCCCAAAAACCTCCAAACGTATCCCATCGCTTGAATAAACGTCAAACGTCGTCAGTATCGTCCCAACCACGCCGCTGTCAAACGTCAGAATCCCGTTTATATGCGTAGGCACGTCCACATCTATCACCGTGCCCGCGAACGGCTTGCTCGTGATCATCCTCTTCTCAAAGCTGGTCTTGGTCACGCCAATCGCCGACCTCACCCCGCCCAGCAGATTAATCAGCGCGGTTAAGTAATACGGCCCCATGTCGAGCATTGGCCCGCCGCCGAACTTATAGTAGAATTCCGGGTCAGGGTGCCATGTCTCATGCCCATGCCCGGCCATTACCGCCTGGCACGCTATCGGCTCGCCGATCATCCCGGCGTCTATCAGCTTGCGGCATGTCTGTATACCCGCGCCCAAAAAAGTATCAGGCGCCCCTCCCAAATAAAGCCCCTTCGCCTCGGCCAGCTCAACCAGTTTCACGCCCTCATCCCAGGCCGCGCCCAACGGTTTCTCGCTGTAGACGTGTTTCCCGGCTTCCAACGCCTGCCTTGTCACCTCGTAATGCTCATACGGCCTCGTTAGGTTCAGCACCACGTCGATCTCCGCGTCGGCGAACAGTTCTTGCATCGTGTCGTAGATCCTCGGCGCGCCGTACTGCTCCTTGGCCTTTTCCGCCCTCTCACGAACCAAATCGCAGACCGCCGCAAGCTCGATCTCCTTAAATGTTTTAGTAATATTCTCCAAATAGATACCGCTGATCGCGCCAACGCCGACCATCCCAACCTTAATCATGTTACTCTCCTCAATACATCTTCGCTTGGTTCTCAAACCGCTCAGTCGTCAACCCATGCCCCGCCGCGTACGCCTTACCCTCCGCGGCCCAGAGCATTCCGCGCTCAATCAGCGCCTCCGCGCTTAGCGACTTATCGAACACATCGTCATGGTGACCCAGCGAGGTATAGAACACCCGCCCGTTACCCCAAAACTTCGTCCACGCTATGGGCATATCAACAGGTTTGTTAGAAATATGGTAATAACTTACAACCGGAAACCGCGTCGTCGCCAACACCTCTATCGCCGGATCGATATGCAGGTAATAATGCTCACTCGCCACCTTGAAATCCTCGATCCCCTCGGTGATCGAGCTGGAACCGTGGTTGATGTTGACCACATATTCCACGCCGTCGCCGCCAGGATGACTGACCCACTGCCCGCCGGTCATGAACTGCCACTCCGTATCCTGCCGGAACGCGTCGCACATCCCGCCGTGCGCGCCCGCCAGACCCACGCCCGCGCCTACAGCCTTCGCGATATTCTGTGACCGCTCGCGCTTCATCTCGCCCATTGTCCAGGCCGCGACGATCAGATCCAGCCCCAGCAGATCCTCAAGATTGTCCGCCTTCTCGTGGTTGTCGGTGATCTCCACCTCATAACCATGTTTCTCCAATAACCTTCCAAACCTCGCGCTGGTCAGTTTCGGCTCGTGCCCGTCCCATCCGCCCTGGAAAATCCATGCCTTCTTTGCCATGATCCCATCCTCCTTATTATGGTTTAACAAATGTTCTACAGCAGACTCGCCGCTCCGCCGGCGATGGGTTCCAGTATAATCCGCCCCGCGCTGACCCTATAGCATCGATCCCCGAACGCCTTCGCCGCGTCCTCGCCGGGCGTGACCAGCACGGTCGTGACTAGCTGAACGCGCGTGAACTTCCATACGGCCCTCAGGTACGCCCGCGACCTCGCCGATGTCAACACCCGTGGCTCGACAACAACCAGCGCCTTAGGCTGCGCCAGCAACGCCATCCTCAGCGCGGCGAGGCATCCCTGCTCCGGCATCAACCCGGCGGCTTGGACATCCAACGCCGCCGCCATGCCCATCTCCGCAAGCGCGGCGCGGAACAATCCAGCCTCCATGCCGCCCGGCGCGTTCCGAAACAACCGCCCGTCCCCGTACGCGTAGGCCAGCGACATGTTCTCCATCACCGTGAACCCGCTGACCAAGTGGCCGCGCGGATCGCCAGGCATCAGCGCAAGCCACTTCCCGCGAAGCGATGGTTTCAGCCGCGCGGCGTCGACGTTGTCGATGAACAACCTGCCGCTGTCCGGTCGCGCCAACCCCGCCAGCGTCCTCGCAATCGGCTCGACCGCCTCCTCATCCTCGACAAACAGCGATATGAACGACCCATCCGCCGCGCTGAACGACGCGCAGTCCAACGCGCCGGACACCGTCACGTCCTCCATGCGCAGCACCGGTCAGAACACCCCGGCGGACGCCGCCGCGGATATCGCGGCGACCAGCGAACACCACAGCGCGGACCCGACAACCGCCGACACGACATCCACAGCCCCGGACGCCTTGACGAACCGCCCGACCAACCGTCCCATCCCGGCGGCTGCCATTCCGGTGAACCACGCCCCGGCGGGAACCAACGCTGCTGAACCCCGAGGCGCGACCGCGAACAACACGCCCGCAATGCCCGCGAACACCCCGCCAGCCGCCAACACGACAACCCTCGCGGCCCACGCCGGGACAATCCGGTAACGAACGGCATCGCCGCCCAATCCCACCGCGCGTATACCCAATCCCACCCTGCCGCGTACCAGCCAAACCCATACCGCCGACATAACAACCAGCAGAACGCACCCGGCAGCCAAAGCAACCGCCGCGTCCACGCCAGACCATCCCGGCGCGTCATACACCATACCAAACCCTCGCAGCGCCAGCAGGCATACCGCGCTGACCACGCCGCCGCACATCCACAGCGGCCACCCGCTTGCCCGACGCGCCAGCCATGCCAGCAACCCTGGCGCCAGCGCCGCCGCCACTACGCCAATCGGCAGCCACGCGGCCGCTCCGCGACTTATCAATATAGAAGTAACAGCCGCGGCCAGCGCGAACGATCCCTCTATGCCCGGGTCGGGAACGCCCAACAGCCTCGGCGAGACCATCGCTGCCAGCGCAAGCATCGCGACGACTGGCGCCATCGGCGCAAAGTCCAGCATCAGCCGGTGAAAATCCATTCACGCTGGATGTAGAAGTTCACCATGAACAGCAGCGCGTCAACCGGGAGCTTGATCCACAGCGTGAGCCCCGGCGAGAGCGACGACAGCAGGTGTGTTATCGACGCGCCGACGGCCAGCTGGACCGCCGCCAGCGCCGCATACTTCGCCAGTGAACGAAGCCCGCCTTTCCGGAACACGACGGTCCGGTTCAGCGTGAAGTTTAACCCCGCCGACACGACCCGCGCGAGCGCGTACGCGCTCCCGGGGCCAAGCCCCGCGTTAAGGAGCGTCACGTACAGTCCCCAGTCCGCGGCCAGCGACAGCACGGACGACAGCCCGAACTTCAACAGCGAGGCCAGTATGCGCAGCGCGTCGCGCAGCGGGTTGAAGTGCGAACCCTTGTTTCCGTTGATGTAAACGGTTTCAATGGGCGCCTGCGCTAAGTCCAGCTTCATCTCCTTCAGCCGGAGCAGCATGTTCATCTCGTACTCGTAGCGCTCGCCGGGCAGTCGGACCATGTCGGGCAGCGACTTCGCGGGCAGTCCGCGCAATCCGGTTTGAGTATCGCGGCACTTCATACCCGTTATCCACGTATAGATAAGCCGTGTGATCCCGTTACCGGCGCGGCTTTTCAGAGGCACCTTGCCCGTGAACGCGCGGACGCCCAGCGCCAGCGAGTCCGGGCGTTTCCCCAGCAGGTCCGCCACCTTGAGTATATCCCCGAGCGTGTGCTGGCCATCGGCGTCGGCGGTGACGACATCCAGGCTATCGCCGCGCAGCATCAGCGCGTTAAGCCCGGTCTTCAACGCGCGGCCCTTGCCCAGGTTCACGGCATGCCTGACGACCGACGCGCCCAGCGCTTCCACCTGTGAAAATATACCAGAGTAAGCGGGCCCGCCCCCGTCGTCCACAACGAGTACGTCCAGGCCGCGCCCGCGCAGCTCGCCAACAAGGTTCACAAGCCGCTGGTCCGGCTTATACGCCGGGATCAGTATGGCCGCGCCGCGTGGTTGTGTCGTCGAGAGCATAACGCCTCCAACATTGGGAACGCTTGGTACTTATCATATTATACCATAGCCGGGAGGTCTTGGCAAGCATGGAGCGTCCGGCCTAAGCCATGTCAACGCGGTGTCACGCGCGGGCCTGGTCATTGACAACCGCGCGGGGTTCTGGTAAAATAACCATACTGGAGGGAAAACCAATGGATATTCGGTATGAGCCGCTGTTCCACATTGTCATGCTGCTGTACCCGGACCTCGCGGTGAGGATGCTGGCGCAGCTGCATCCCGATATGCGCCCGCGGGCGCTGAGGTTTATTATAAAAGGAGAAAAAGGCGAATCCAATATAATCGAATACGATGAGAAGACCGGCGTCACGCCGACGGATGAGCAGATACAACAGGCGACGCTCCAATTCGAGAAGAGCCTGAAGATGTCGCCAATGAGCCGCGGAGTCAGGTTCGATGTATACTTCGAGGACGACGTGGCGATCATAAACTTTGAGATGCAGCGGAAACTGGAAAAGTATATAGATTACCGGCTGCATCTATCCAGCTCAATGATCCTTGCGTACCAGACTGAAATAAACGCGGAGTACAAGGATTTGAAGCCGGTTTATATAACGTTCCTATGTATTGAGGATCCGTACGATTGCGGAATGCGCAAATACACATGGAACACCGTTTGCCAGGAAGCGCCGGGATTGAAACAGTCCTACGCCCCGGTTTGGACCGTTTATAACGCGTCCGGCTATAAAGGCGAAGTCGGCGAGGATATCCATGACCTGCTAGAATATTTCCGCGATCCCTACAAATATGATATAAGTAAAACGAAAAACAAACTGATACCTGACTTGCAAGAAGCCGCGCGGAAAGCGGCGCTGGATAGGAGGACGAGGGAAATGCTGACCAGGTCGGAGATTTGGCTGCAGTCGATTGAGGCGAACGCCATGCTGCGCGGAGAGGAGATAGGGTTAGAAAAA